>NZ_JBSGEL010000012.1:0-149167 GCF_053602875.1 Kitasatospora sp. NPDC004289
GGGCCGCGCCGCCGACCGCGCCGGGGCCGCCGTCACCGCGCAGCTCGGCCGGCGGCGGCGGGGGCGGGGCGGTCGGGGTCCGGCCCGGGGCCTGACCCGTCGGGCCCGGCGGTACGGGCGGGGCGCCGGCCGGCCCGCGCAGGTCGGCCGGGGGCGGGGGCGGCGGTGCGGTCGGACCGCCCCGTCCGGGGGCGCCCGGCAGACCGCTCAGGCCGGGGACCTCGGAGGCCAGCAGGGTCGGCGCGTGCGAGGGGTCGCCGACCGGGCCCGCGCCGGGCCCGCCGGGCGGGGGCGCGAGCAGGGTCGGGGCGTCCCCGGCCGGGCGGCCGGACTCCGGCGGCGCGGCGAACACCGGCGGGGCACCGGGCCCGCCGGGCGGCGGGAAGCCACCGGGAGCCTGCGGGGGCGCACCCGCTGACGGACCACCAGGGAACGGAGCCCCGGGCGGCGGGAACGCACCCGGCACACCCTGCGGAGGCGTACCAGGGCCGCCCGGAGGCGGGAAACCACCGGGCGGCGGGAACGGACCCGGCGCGCCCTGCGGAGGCGGGAAGCCACCGGGAGCACCGTGCGGCGGCGTCCCGGGACCACCCGGCGGCGGGTACGGCCCGCCGGCGTACGGCGGCGGGAAGCCACCGGGAGCCTGCGGCGGCGCACCCGCTGACGGACCACCAGGGAATGGAGCCCCGGGCGGCGGGAACGCACCCGGCACACCCTGCGGCGGCGTCCCGGGACCACCGGGCGGCGGGAAGCCCCCGGGCCCGGGCTGGTACGGCGCTCCGGGCCCGCCGGGCGGCGGGAAGCCACCGGGAGCCTGCGGCGGCGCACCCGCTGACGGACCACCAGGGAACGGACCACCGGGCGGCGGGAACGCACCCGGCACACCCTGGGGCGGCGGGAAGCCACCCGGTGCACCGGGCGGCGGAAAGCCCCCGGGCCCGGGCTGGAACGGCGCACCCGGACCACCGGGCGGCGGGAAGCCACCGGGCGGCGGGAACGCACCGGGCTGCTGCCCGGGGGCGGACTGGGCACCCGCCGCAGGAGCCGCCTGAGCGGCGCCCGGACCGGCGCCGGGGCCGTCCGCGTGGCCCGGCTCCGCCAGGCCGCCGTTCGGTGCCGCCGGAACCTGGCCCGGTGCGACGGCCGGGTCGAGGGAGCCGCTCAGCGCGAAGGCCAGCGCGGCGTCCAGTCCCTCCGGTTCGGCCGGACCGGCGGACGGTCCGCCCGCCGCGACCGGACCCGCGTCGGCGGCCCCGGGCTCGGGCAGCCCCGTGCCGGGCCCCGCGCCTGCGGCTCCCGCACCGGGCCCGGGCAGCGTGGCGCCCTCACCGGTGGGAGCGCTGCCGGGCCCCGGCAGGGTGGTGTCAGCAGCCGCCGACGCCGAAGCCGACGCCGCGTCGGGCTCGCCGCCGAGGCGGGCGCGTTCGGCCGCGATGGCCGCCTCCCCCGCCTCCTGGAGCCACTGCGGGGGGCTGAGCAGGAAGGAGGTGGCCTCCACCCGCCCCGGGGCGGGCTTGGCGGCACCGGCCGGGTTGGGTTCGCTCGGGGTGCCGTAGGCGGCCTCGTAGCGGGCGACCACCTCGTTGACGGGGAGGGCCGGCCAGAGGGTGCTGGCGCCGGTCTCGCGGGCGATCACCAGCCGGGGGCCGGGGGCCGAGCCGGGGTCGGCCGACGGGACGTCGGTGGCCTCCTCCGCCCAGCAGACGTAGCCCAGGTCGAACTCCCGCACCCGGACCTCGCGTTGCCGCGAGCGCGGCACCCCCGCGTTGATCCAGTCCTCGGCCGTCTCCCGGGCCTGCGCGTAGGTCACCACGCCTGCCGCACCCCTTCCGCACTCACCGGGACGGCGCGCGCGAAGCCGCCGTCCACCATCATCGCCGCCACCGTCTCCAGCTCCTGGGGGCTGCCCGCCAGGCGGAGCAGGAACTCGTCGAAGTCCGCGCCGCAGGGCAGCAGCAGCCGGGCCACCCGCTGCTCGGGCGTCTCGTCCGGGTCACCGGCGTCCCGGGCGTCGTCGTACGGGCAGAACCAGACCGAGCCGGTCTCCTCGCCGCGCACCTTGAGGGCCAGCAGGCCGCCCTGGAGGTAGGCGACGCCCAGGTAGTCCTTGGTGAGGTGGTCGCGCAGGCACTTGTTGGCGTACACCAGGTCCTGGACGCCGTACTCCTCACTGAGCGTCAGGAACGGCTGGTCCACCAGCAGCCCGAGGCCCACGTCCAGCGCGACGCCGACCGGGGCGCGGCCGCCGGCCAGCTTGAGGAAGTCGCGGTACGCGTCCGGCAGCGGGTGGCCCAGGCGCTGCTCGGCGCGCTGGGCGAGGTCCTCGGTGACGGCCAGCGGGTCGCCGCCGTCCAGCGCGAGCGGGAAGTGCGCCGGGCGCTGCTCCTGGAGCGGCCGGGTGCCCCGGCGGTGGTGGTCCGCGCCGGAGTGCGCCAGGCCGCCGTGGTGGCGCAACAGCGCCTTCACCTCGACGGGCACCAGCTCCATCCGCCGCCAGCCGGGCTGCGCGCCGCCGCTGACGTGGTGCCAGGTCCAGCCGGCCGGGGTGGCCACGGCGGTGGGGAGGTCGGCCCAGAGCTCGTGGCCCTGGGTGTAGAGGGCGGCGTTGGCGGAGACGTAGTCGGTGAGCCGCATCTCGTCCACGCCGAAGCCCTCCGGCGGGTCCGCCACCTCGGCGGCGGCCGCGGCGTACGGGGAGAAGTCCGGCAGGCCGTTCTCGTCCACCCGCACCCCGGCCGGGTACTTCCCCGCCCTCAACGGGTCGGGAAACTGCACCACCTGCCCCGCGTACGCCCCGTTGGGCGCGGCGGTCCCGGGCCGGCCTGTAGTCATCTGGGTGCCCCCACTGGCTGCTGCGACGGATTGCTGCCCACAGCCTAGGGGTACTCCCCGTCCGGTCCACCAGGTCCGGACGGACTTGACGGACCGTCGACAGGTGCCCCGTCACGGGAGCCGTCCACCTCGGCCCGGTAGGTTCGCGGCGACCACACGCCCATGAGCGAACGGGGGACGCGAGACCCATGGACCGGCAACTCGAACTCGTACGGTGCTTCGAGGAGGAACGCGAGCACCTGCGCGCGGTCGCCTACCGGATGCTCGGCTCGCTGAGCGAGGCCGACGACGCGCTGCAGGAGGCCTGGCTACGGGCCGCCTCCGCCGACATCTCCGAGGTGCAGAACCTCGCCGCCTGGCTGACCACCGTGGTCGGCCGGGTCTGCCTCAACCTGCTGCGCACCCGGCGCACCCGGCGGGAGGACCCGCTGGAGCACGGGCCCGAGGGGCCCGAGGGCCCGGACCGGGCCCTGGAGCGGGGCTCGGGGGCCGACCCCGAGGAGGAGGCGCTGCTGGCCGACTCGGTCGGCCTGGCGCTGCTGGTGGTGCTCGACGCCCTGACGCCCGCGGAGCGGCTGGCCTTCGTGCTGCACGACATGTTCGCGGTCCCGTTCGACGAGATCGCCCCGATGCTGGAGAAGACCCCGGCGGCGGTGCGGCAGCTCGCCAGCCGGGCCCGCCGCCGGGTGCGGGGCGCCGCGCCGGGCCCCGACCCGGACCTGACGCGGCGTCGGCAGGTGGTGGACGCCTTCCTCGCCGCCACCCGCGGCGGGGACTTCGACGCCCTGCTCGCCCTCCTCCACCCGGACGTCGTGCTCCGGGCCGACCGCATGGTCATCCCCACCCCCGAACCGGTCACCGTCTCCGGGGCCCTCCCGGTGGCGCAGGGGGCGATGGCCGCGATGGCCCGCGCCCGCGCGACCGAGGTCGCCCTGGTGAACGACGCCCTCGCCCTGGTGATGGCCCCCTTCGGGCGCCTCACCGTCGTCCTGCGCTTCGCCTTCGCGGCGGACGGCACCATCGACGCCATCGAGGTCACCGCCGACCCGGCGGTCCTCGCGGGGCTGGAGGTCAGGCTTCCCAACTGACGCCCCGGGGGCACAGGTGGCTGTGCCTCGCACGGGCGAAGGTGGCTGTGCCTCGCAGGGGCGAAGGTGGTTGCGCCCCGCAGGGGCGCGGGGAACTGCGCGCGGGGGAACGGCAGCACGTGCAACTGGCCGACGGTGGGTCAGTTGCAGGTGAGCCGCCTCCCGATTCGCGCAGTTCCTCGCGCCCCCGGTGTGACCACGTACGTCCTCGCGCCCCGGTGTAGCCGCGCACGTCCCCGCGCCCCAGCGGTATGACCTCGGTCCCTAGAGGGCCTTGGTCAGGGTCTCCGCGACGTAGGTCTGCTGGTCCTCCGTCAGGTGCGGGTGCAGGGGGAGGCTGAGCAGCTCGCGGGCGGCCCGTTCGGCGACCGGGAAGTCGCCCTCGCGGTGGCCGAGGTCGGCGAAGGCGGGCTGGAGGTGGACCGGGGCGGGGTAGTGGATCCCGGCGCCGATGCCGGCCGCGTTCAGGGCGGCGAGCACCTCGTCCCGGCGGCCCCCGGCGATCCGGACGGCGTAGAGGTGCCAGACGTGCTCGTTGCCCGGCAGGGTCTTCGGCAGCGTCACCCCGCCCAACTCTCCGAGCAGCGCGTCGTAGCGGGCCGCCGCCGCGCGGCGGGCCTCGTTCCAGGCCGGGAGTCGCCGCAGCTTGGCCCGCAGCACCACCGCCTGGATGGTGTCCATCCGGGAGTTGAAGCCGAAGCGCTCGTGCACGTACTTGCGGCTCGACCCGTGGTCACCGATCTCCCGCACCACGCCCGCGAGTTCGGCCGAGTCGGTGACCACGGCACCGGCGTCGCCGTAGGCGCCGAGGTTCTTGCCGGGGTAGAAGCTGGTGGCGGCGAGCACGCCCCAGGAGCCGGAGACCCTGCCGTGCCGGGTGGCCCCCTGGGACTGGGCGCCGTCCTCCACCACCGGGCGGCCGTCGGCGAGTTCCAGGATCCGCTCCATCGGCGCCAGCTGCCCGTTGAGGTGGACAGGCAGGTAGGCCTCCGCCTCCGCCTCCGCCGCCCGCTCCGGGTCGATCAGCAGGTGCTCGGGGTCGGCGTCCACCAGCACCGGCCGCATCCCGGCCCGGACCACCGCCTCGGCGCTGGCGACGAAGGTGTTGGCGGGGATCACCACCCGGGCGCCGGGCGGAAGTTCGAGCGCCCGCAGGGCCATCTCGATGGCGTCGGTGCCGTTCGCGGCGCCGATCGCGTGGGCGACGCCGGAGTAGGCCGCGTACTCGGCCTCGAAGGCGGCCACGTCCGGCCCCTTGATGTAGGCCCCGGAGGCGAGCACCCGGTCGATGCCCTCCCGGACCTCCTCGGCTACCTCGGCGTGGGCGGCTTGCAGGTCCACCAGCGGGATCGGGTTCATCGGACTGGCCCTTCCAGGGTCGGTTCGAGCAGGGGGTCAACAGGGGCTGCGGCGGGTTCCACGCGCAGCGGGAGGGTGCCGCCGGAGAGGCAGCGGCCGGTGCGGGCGTCCCAGCGCCAGTGGTGGCGGGGGCACTCGATCACGCCGTCGGCGACCTCGGCGTGGGCCAGGTCCTCCCCGGCGTGCGGACAGTACCGCTGGAAGCGCAGGCCGTCCCGCTCCACCACGGCATCCCCGGCCCCGCTCCGTTCGCGGACCAACTGCCGGGTCTGGGCGGGCTGGTGGCCGTAGCGGAGCAGGCTGAGCAGGGTCAGGTCGAAGACGTCCGGGTCGCGGTGCAGGGAGAGCCGCATGGAGAGCAGCGCCTCCTCCCAGCCGGTCCGGCCGTCCAGCACGGCCCGCAGCGCCCGGGGCGGGACCCGGATGGTGTAGCCGGGGTCGACCGGCTCGTCCTCCAGCTCGACCCGTTCGGCGAGCTCGCCCAGGCGCACGCCCCAGGCCGCTCCGTCGGCCTCCAGCCGCAGGCCCTGGCGGTAGCCGTCCAGCAGTGGGCGGTTGAGCCGCTGGAGCCGGTCGAAGTGCGCCGCCACCTCGGTCGCGCGGATCACCGGCTCCGGGCCCCGGTGGTACGCCTCCCACTCGTCGCGGCGGCGCTCCCGGTAGGCGTCCAGGTAACCCTGCTGGTCGGTGGCCCAACTCCCGGGCACCGAGGGGGCGTCGACGGTGTCGCCGGGCGCGGTGCGGATCACCTCGACCCCGGGGCAGGCGGCGGCGAACTCCCCGGCCACGTCCTCCCAGTGCGGGAAGATGGTGGCCGCCCGGTCGTTGAACCGGTCCAGCTCCGGGTCGAGGAAGCAGGCCGGACCGGCCGAGGGCAGGTAGGCCCGGGCGCCGGTCAGCCGGACCTTGCGCACCAGGGTGTCCAGCAGGTCCGCCCGGACGGCCGCGGTCTTGCGGGCCATCTCCTCCGGCGGGTAGCCGTAGGCGTTCGGGTACCACATGGCGCCCGAGTACTGGGCCGCCAGCAGGTCGATGCCGGTGGGCAGTTCGGACAGCGGGGTGTTGCAGTCGTTCAGGTCCAGGAAGCGGTACCCGCCGAGGTCCAGCAGCAGGCCGCTGTCCTCCTTGTGGCTGGTGTCCAGGTACGCGGTGGCCACCGCGTCCGGCCCCAGCCGGTGCGACTCCCGGTGCCCGAGCAGCACCTGCTGCCCGAACCCCATCCGGGCCAGCCGGCGGCGCAGCGACTGCGAGCGGTACCGGGGCACCAGCACCGTCACCTCGCGGGAGAGCTGCGCCAGCAGCCGCTCGTCGAAGTGGTCCTCGTGGGTGTGCGAGACGTACAGGTAGTCGTACCGGCCGCCCACCACCTCGGGCAGCAGCGGCCGGTTGTCGGGGTACGGGAACCAGGCGTCCAGGAACGCCGGGTGGAACCACGGGTCGATCAGGATCCGCAGCCCGGCGTGCTCGACCACGAAGCCCGCGTGGCCGAGGTGCCTGATCACCGTCACCCGACGATCTCCAACAGGGCCGCGACGACGGTGTCCTGCTGCTCCTCCGTCAGCGTGTGGTAGAGCGGCAGGATCAGCGAACGGCCGGTCAGCAGCTCGGTGTTGGGCAGCTCCACCCGGGCCGCCCCCTTGTACGGCAGCTCCAGGTGGGCCGCCATGATCCCGCGCCGGGCCGAGATCCCCTTCTCCGCCAGCCGGGCCAGCACCTCGGTGCGGTCCGGGGCGTCCTCGGGCAGCAGCAGCCAGCAGGCCTGGAAGTTGGAGCTGCCGTGCGGCGGGTCCGCCACCAGGCGCTCGCCGAGCGGGCCGAGCAGCTCCCGGTAGCGGGCCGCCAGTTCGCGGCGCCGGGCGACCAGCGCCGGCAGCTTCCCGAGCTGCACCAGGCCGATCGCGGCCTGGATGTCGGTCATCCGGAAGTTGTAGCCGACCTCGTCGTACGTCTCCACCACACTGGCCCCGCCGCTGGCGGCGTGCCGGTCGGCGGCCGAGACGCTCATCCCGTGCTCGCGCAACCGCCGCAGCCGGGCGGCGAGTTCGCCGTCCTGGCAGGTCACCATGCCGCCCTCGCCGGTGGTCAGCAGCTTGCGCGGGTGGAAGGAGTACGCGGCGATCGCCGCACCGCTGCCCACCGGACGGCCGTTCAGCAGCGAGCCCGCGCCGCAGGCGGCGTCCTCGACCACGGTGATCCCGCGGCCCGCGACCAGCGCCTCGATCGCGGGCAGGTCCACCGGGACGCCGCCCTGGTCCACCACGATCACGGCCTTGGTGCGGTCGGTGAGCAGCGGCTCCACCGTCTGCGGCGTGAGGTTCCCCGAGGAGAGCTCCACATCGGCGAAGACCGGGACGGCACCGAGGTAGACGACGGCGTTGGCGGTCGCGATGAACGAGAAGGACGGGACCACCACCTCGTCGCCCGGGCCCACCCCGGCCCCGATCAGGGCGAGTTGGAGGGCGGTGGTGCAGGAGGAGACGGCGACCGCGTGCGGCACGCCGAGGTACTCGGCGAACGCCCGCTCGAACTCCGCCACCCGCGGCCCTTGGGCCACCCAGCCCGAGCGCACCGCATCGGCGGCAGCCAGGGCTTCTTCTTCACCGAGCCAGGGGATCATCACCGGGATGGACACGAGCGGGTTGCTCCTTTGGGGGCGCGGGGAACTGCGCGCAGCGGAAGGCCACGCACCGTTCAGTCGCTTCGAAGTGGTTCAGTTGCAGGTGCCGCGATCTAACGGCGGGATGGTGGCTGGCCGCGCAGTTCCTCGCGCCCCCGGGGTGGCCTCTAGCGAGCCTGCTGCCACCAGGTGACGAGCTTGCGCAGTCCGTCCTCGAGGCCCAGCTCCGGCTTCCAGCCCAGGTCGCGCTCGGCGGCCGAGATGTCCGCCAGCCGCCGCGTCACGCCACCGGCGGTGTCCCGGGCCGGCCCGTGCTCGACGTCCAGCTCGGAGTCCATCGCCGACAGCAGGGCGTCGGCCAGCCCGCGCAGCGAGACCTCCGAGGCCGAGGCGATGTTGTAGACCCGGTCCGTCACCGGCGCCGAAGCAGCGAGCAGGTTGGCCCGGGCGATGTCCTCGGTGTAGACGAAGTCCATGGTCTGGGCGCCGTCGCCGAAGATCAGCGGGGGCTGCCCGGCGGTGATCCGCTCCATCCAGCGGATGAAGACCTCGGTGTACTTGCCGTGGACGTCCATCCGGGGGCCGTACACGTTGAAGTACCGCAGCGCGACGTAGTCCAGCCCGTACATCGCGTGGAAGGACCGCAGCAGGCCCTCGTTGAAGACCTTCGCCGCCCCGTACAGGGTGTCGTTGTTGTAGGGGTGCTGGGTCTCCGGCGTCGGGAAGACGTCCGCGAGGCCGTAGACCGAGGCCGTCGACGAGGCCACGACCTTCTTCACGCCGCACTCGGCCGCGGCCTCGACCACGTCGAAGGTCCCGTCCACCATGATCTCCAGCGCCAGCCGCGGCTCGGTCGCGCACTGGGTGATCCGGATCGCGGCCAGGTGGAACAGCAGGTCGGTGTCGCTGCCCAGCAGCTCCCGCAGCAGCGCGCGGTCGCGGATGTCCCCGTCCACCACCCGCAGTTGGCCCGGGGCCGCGGCGGCCTCGGCGTCCGCCAGGTTGGCCATCCGGCCGCGGACGAAGTTGTCCAGCACCACGACCTCGCGGGCCCCGGCGGCGATCAGCTGGTCGACCACGGTGGAGCCGATGGTGCCGGCACCTCCGGTGACCAGGCAGCGGGAACCCTCGATCGGTACGGCGTTCATCGGGCGGTGGCCCTCTCCTGTGCGGTGATCAGTTCTACGTCGGAGGAGTCGTCGGAGGAGTCGTCGGCGTTCACCGGCACGGTGGCGCCGCCGAGTTCCAGGCTGCGCGAGGCGGCGTGCAGCAGCTTGAGGACCCGCAGGCCGGAGCGGCCGTCGGTGAGCGGGGCCCGGCCCTCGGTGATGGCGGCGGCGAACTCGGCCATCACGTTGCGCAGCGCCTCCTGCTCGACCAGCGCGGGGGCGACCATCTCGCCGACCCGGTAGGAGATCAGGGCCTGGTGGCGGATGGCGTCGGTGAGCTCGTCCGGCGGGGTGAGGTCCACGCCGCGGTCGTGCACGGCGAGGCGGGCCTGCGGGTTGAGGTCGTCCCAGACCAGGGTGCGGCGGGAGCCGCCGATCATGGTGGTGCGGACCTTGGTCGGGGAGAGCCAGTTGACGTGGCAGTGGGCCAGCGCGCCGTTGGACAGACGCACCGTCAGGTAGGCCACGCAGGCCCGGCCGGCCCCGATCGGGTCGGCGCCCTGGGCGCTCACCCCGACCGGCTCGACGCCCGGGGGCAGCACGAAGTCCAGGATGGAGAGGTCGTGCGGGGCGAGGTCCCAGAGCACGTCCACGTCGGGCTGGACCAGCCCGAGGTTGATCCGCACCGAGTCGAAGAACTGCACGTCGCCGATCTCGCCGCCGTGCACCAGGTCGCGGATCCGGCGCACCACCGGGGTGTAGCAGAAGGTGTGATCGGTCATCAGCACCAGGCCGCGCTCCTCGGCCAGCTCGCAGAGCTCGGCGGCCTCCTCGACCGAGGTGGTGATCGGCTTCTCCACCAGCACGTGCTTGCCCGCCTCCAGGGCGGCCCGCACCAGCTTGTAGTGGCCGGCGGCCGGGGTGGCGATGGCCACCGCGTGCACCCGCTCGTCCTCCAGCACCTGCTCGAAGGAGGTGGTGGGCTTCACGGTGCTGTACTCGCCCAGCACCCGGCGGGACTTGGCCTCGTCCAGGTCGCACAGCCAGTGCAGCCGCATGGCCGCGGTCTGCTGGGCGTTGCGGACCAGGTTCGGCCCCCAGTAGCCCGCCCCGACCACGGCCATGCCGATCCGGTCGGCCGACCGCGGTCCGGGCACGCCCGGTGTCTCCACGTGCTCGCCCGGCGCCTCGTGCGCCACCTGGTCAGCTGCGTTCGTCATCGCAAGACCCCCCTTGCCCGACAGTTGAGAGGGCACTCGTCATGACCGCGCACCGATCCCCCGGTGGATGGCGGCCCGGCCCTGGTGCGGAACGCTATCGGCTGCCATCGGCGCTCGGGGGGCGAATCGGGAAACCGTGTGGGAATGGTGAAGCGTGGCGGGGCGCGCACCCCCGGCGTCCGCCCTGTCGGCGGCATTTGGCAGGCTTGGTGCCTAGTGTGGTGCACCGGGGCACCACCCGCCGAAGGGCGGCCGAGCAGGTGAGGAGCAGTCATGGAGCAGGCCGAGCAGGCCCCGACGCTGCGCCACCACCGCGACAGCCTGCTGCCCGCGGTGGCCGCCGCGCTCTCCCTGAAGAACGGCACCGTGCACACCCTGGCCGGGCACAAGCCGGACGAGCTGCCCGAACTGCACCCGCTGGTCGGCGAGTTCCTGGACGGGCTGCCGCTGGACCAGCGCGAGCGCTTCCTCGGGCGCTGCCCGGAGGCGGTGCTGCTCTCCCGGTACCTGACCGAGGTGGACGCCAACCGCTCCAAGCGGGCCGCGCGCAAGCCGCTCGGCCTGCCGGAGGCGCGCAAGGCCCTCAAGGGCTCCCGGCTGACCACCGTCCGGATCCGCGAGGAGGGCGATCCGGCGCACGGCACGCACGCGCCGCCCTGCCGGTCCTGCGAGCCGCTGCTGGCCCACTTCCAGGTGGCCAGCGTGGCCGTCGGCCCGGCCGCCCCCTGAGTCCCCCCGTCCCGTCAGTCTGGAGCCCGCACTGAACTCCGCCCTCCGCACCCAGCCCCGCTTCCCCGCCGACGTGGCCGCCGAGCTCAAGCAGGCCGGCTGGCACCCCGGCCGCTGGCAGATCCGGCAGGCCGAGGAGTGGGCCGACGCGCTGGTCGCGCACGGCGATCCCCAGGGTGTGCAGCACTCCGTCTTCCCGGCCGCGATCGAGGCCTGGGCCGAGTTCGGCGGCCTGGCCTTCGACCTGTCCGGCGCCGGGCGGGAGATCGCCCGCACCCCCTTCCTGCTCGACCCGCGCTGCGGGCTGCACCAGCCGCGCACCCTGGCCGACCTGGGCCGGGCACTGGGCCGCCGGGTCGCCCCGCTGGGCGAGGAGTCGTACGGGCAGGCGCTGCTGGCACTGGACGAGGACGGCCGGGTCTACAGCCTGGACCACGCCGGCGAGTGGTACCTGGGCCGCTCGGTGGACCAGGCGGTGGGCGCCCTGGTGCTCGGCCTGCGACCGGAGCGGCTGCTCCCGCTGTCGGTCTGACGACCCGACGCCCTCCGGCGGCACGTGCCACTTCGGGCAATCCCTTCCCACCGGCACCTCCGAGCCACCACACTTTCCCCACACATCTGCACCAGGGGGCCCGGTGGACCGTCAACCACTCTTCGACAACGCCAAGTTCGCGGCGGTCGCCCTGGTGGTCTGCGCCCACACCTGGATGCCGCTGCTGGCCGCCGACCGGCTGGTCGGCGCCGTGGTGCTCACCGTCGCCGCCTTCGCCATGCCGGTCTTCATCACCCTGTGCGGCTACTTCGCACGGCCCCGGCCCGGCCGCCCGCAGGTGGACGGCGCCCGGCTGATCGCCCAGCTGGTGGTGCCGTACCTGGTCTTCCAGGTGCTCTACAACGTGGTCGGGATGGCGCTGGAGCGGAAGCTGGAGCCGATACCGCTGCTGGAGCCGCGCTGGCTCACCTGGTTCCTGCTCTCGCTGCTGCTCTGGCGGCTCAGCGTGCCGCTCTGGACGGCGCTGCGCCACCCGCTGCCGGTGGCGGTGCTGATCGCCCTCGGCTCCGGCGCGCTGCACGCCTTCCCGGCCGAGCTGGCGCTCGGGCGCACCCTGGGCTTCCTGCCCTGGTTCGTGCTCGGCCTGGTGCTGCGCCCCGGCCACTTCGAGCTGCTGCGCCGTCAGGCGGTCCGCCGGCTGGCCCCGTTCGGCCTGCTGCTCACCCTCGCGGCGGTCTGGGCGGCCCACCCGTTCCTGCTGGACTCGGGCTGGCTGGAGTACACCGGGACGGCCGCCCAGCTCAAGGTCGGCTACCCGGTCTGGCTGGCCGTCAGGGTCGTCCTCGGCCTGCTCTCGCTGCTGGCCGCCGCCTCGTTCCTGGCCCTGCTCCCGGACCGCCGGCTGCGCTGGACCTCGCTGGGCGCCGCCTCGCTCTACGTCTACCTGCTGCACGGCCTGCCGCTGAAGGCGCTCCAGGCCAGCGGGGTCTACCACGCCCGGGTGCTCCGGCACGCCTGGACCGCGCTGCCGCTGTACGGCGCCTTCGCGCTCGCCCTCGCCGTCCTGCTCGCCCTGCCGGTCACCGTCCGGCTGACGCGCCCGCTGGTGCAGCCGCCGGTCGAGCGGCTGCTACGCCAGCCTGGTGTCCTGCACCGCGAGGCGTGAGGGGAGCACCGCCTCGACCCGGAAGCCGCCGTCCGGCTCCGGCCCGGCCGCGAAGGTGCCGCCCAGGGCCAGCACCCGCTCCTCCATGCCCACCAGTCCGTTGCCCCCGCTGGGCAGCCCGGCCCGCTTGGCCGCCCCGCCCGGGCACTCGTTCAGCACCGCCACCCGCACCCCGTTGGGCACGTACGCCAGCAGCACCGTGACCCTGGCCCCGCCGGCGTGCTTGTGGGCGTTGGTCAGCCCCTCCTGCACCACCCGGTACGCGGTCCGCTCCGCCTCGGTGGTGTACGGCAGCCGGCTGCCGCTCACCGTCAGGGTGACCAGCATCCCGGCCGCCTCCGACTGCTCGACCAGCCCCGGCAGCCCGGCCAGGTCGTCCACCGCGACGGCCCCCTCCTCGGACATCCGCAGCACCCCGAGGATCTCGCGCAGCTCGTTCAGCGCCTGCCGGCCGACCTCGCCCATCAGCTTGGCGCTCTGCTGGGCCTTCTCCGGGTCCTTGGCGACGATCCGCTCCAGCGCCCCGGCGTGCACCACCATCAGCGAGACCCGGTGCGCCACCACGTCGTGCATCTCCCGGGCGATCCGGGTGCGCTCCTCCAGCCGGGCCCGGCGGGCGCGCTCCTGGGCCTGCTCGGCCAGCAGGTCGAGCTCGGTCTCCAGACCGTGCGCCCGGTCCTTGAGGCTCTCGACCAGCCGCCGCCGGGCGCCCAGGTAGAGGCCGGTCACCACCGGGGGGACCGTCACGCCGACCGAGACCAGCACCGCGATCAGCACCAGCACCCAGACCGGCGGGGTGGTCTCCTCCGGCGGCACCGGCTCGAACATGCCGAACAGCACCACCGCGACGGTCTCCGCGAAGGCCAGCGCGGAGAGCGAGACCACCCGCCCCCGTCTGGACGGCCACTCCCAGGTGGCCGCCAGGGTGTACAGCGACACCACCAGCAGCACCACGCCGAAGGACCCCGGCACGAAGAGCAGGGCCAGCACCACCGGCACGGCCGGCCAGCGCCGCCGCACCACCAGCGAGGCCCCGCACAGCGCGCCCACCACCGCGGTGGCCACCGCGAGGGGTGTGGACCAGTCGAACTTCTGCACCGCCGTGGCGTAGGCCCCGGCGGCACACTCCAGGGCGGCCAGCGCGGCCAGCCCCACATCCAGCACCACGCTGCGGCGCCGCTCCCACCACCAGAGTGATCGGCCCGGCCCGCCCCCGTCCGGCGAGTTGCTCATGCCGCTCAGCCTATGGCAGCGCCTCCACGCCGGGCACCCGAGTAACCGGCCGCCGATCGGCCGCACCAGCGGGGCGACCTGACAAGGTCGGCCGGGCTCCGTACGGTCGGGCAGGTGCGGGCACCGACCATCCCCTCAGGAGACCGACCCGGACCAGCCCGGGACCCTCGCCCCGCGACTCCTGAGTGTCCGACATTCGGTTACCCGGGTGAGACGGCACCGGGTGCCACATATGCTGGGCGCGTCGGACAGCGAGGTCCGCGCGAGCCGTTGCCGAACCCCACCACCACAGGGAGCCAGCCGTGACCGCTCCGGTCCCCACCTCGGCGGAGAACCCGAATCCGATCGCCGACAACGCCGCCCTGCGCGCGGACATCCGTCGCCTCGGCGACCTGCTGGGCGAGACCCTGGTCCGCCAGGAGGGCCCCGAGCTGCTCGGCCTGGTCGAGCAGGTCCGCCTGCTCAGCCGCACCGACGGCGAGGCCACCGCCGAGCTGCTCGCCGGGATCGACCTGGAGACCGCCGCCAAGCTGGTCCGGGCCTTCTCCACCTACTTCCACCTCGCCAACGTCACCGAGCAGGTGCACCGCGGCCGCGAGTTCGCCACCCGCCGGGCCAAGGAGGGCTCGCTGCTGGCGCAGACCGCCGACCAGCTGGCCGAGGCGGACCCCAAGCACCTGGAAGACACCCTGGCCAACCTCGCGGTCCGCCCGGTCTTCACCGCGCACCCGACCGAGGCCGCCCGCCGCTCGGTGCTCAACAAGCTGCGCCGGATCGGCGAGCTGCTGGAGCGCATCCACCGCGAGCACGTCGCCTCCGGCCTCGCCGCCACCGACCCGGCCCGCCACAGCTCGGCCAAGCGCCAGGCCGACCGCCGGCTGGCCGAGGTGATCGACCTGCTCTGGCAGACCGACGAGCTCCGGATCGCCCGCCCCGAGCCCACCGACGAGGCCCGCAACGCCGTCTACTACCTGGACGAGCTCTACCGCGAGGCCGTCCCCGAGGTGCTGGAGGAGCTCCACGAGGAGCTGGCCCGGGTCGGCCTCACCCTTCCCGAGGGCGTCCGCCCGCTGACCTTCGGCACCTGGATCGGCGGCGACCGCGACGGCAACCCGAACGTCACCCCTGCCGTCACCTGGGACGTGCTCAACCTCCAGCACGAGTACGGCATCAAGGACGCCCTGGCCGCCGTCGACGACCTGCGCAGCTCCCTCTCCACCTCGGTCCGGCTGGCCGGCGCCTCGGAGGAGCTGCTCGCCTCGCTCGACGCCGACCTGCGCCTGCTGCCCGAGCTCAGCCCCCGCTACAAGCGGATGAACGCCGAGGAGCCCTACCGGCTCAAGGCCACCTGCGTGCGCCTCAAGCTGGAGAACACCCGCGAGCGCCTGGCCGCCGGCACCCCGCACCTCCCGGGCCGCGACTACCTCGGCACCCGCGAGCTGGTCGCCGACCTCAAGCTGATCCAGGACTCGCTGCGCGCCCACCGCGGCGGCCTGATCGCCGACGGCCGCCTGGCCCGCGCGATCCGCACCGTCGAGGCCTTCGGCCTGCAGCTCGCCACCATGGACGTCCGCGAGCACGCCGAGGCCCACCACCACGCCCTCGGCCAGCTCTTCGACCGCCTCGGCGAGGAGGCCTGGCGCTACTCCGACATGCCGCGCGAGTACCGCCAGAAGCTGCTCGCCAAGGAGCTCCGCTCCCGCCGCCCGCTGGCCCCCACCCCGGCCCCGCTGGACCCGGCCGGCACCAAGACCCTGGGCGTCTTCAGCACCATCCGCGAGGGCTTCGAGCGCTTCGGCGACGAGATCGTGGAGAGCTACATCATCTCCATGTGCCAGGGCGCCGACGACGTCTTCGCCGCCACCGTGCTGGCCCGCGAGGCCGGCCTGATCGACCTGCACGCCGGCATCGCCAAGATCGGCATCGTGCCGCTGCTGGAGACCACCGACGAGCTCCAGCAGGCCGACCGCATCCTCGACGAGATGCTCTCCGACCCCTCCTACCGCCTGCTGGTCTCGCTGCGCGGCGACATCCAGGAGGTCATGCTCGGGTACTCGGACTCCTCCAAGTTCGGCGGCATCACCACCTCCCAGTGGGAGATCCACCGCGCCCAGCGCCGGCTGCGCGACGTCGCCCACCGCTACGGCATCCGGCTGCGCCTCTTCCACGGCCGCGGCGGCACCGTCGGCCGCGGCGGCGGCCCCTCGCACGAGGCCATCCTGGCCCAGCCCTGGGGCACCCTGGAGGGCGAGATCAAGGTGACCGAGCAGGGCGAGGTCATCTCCGACAAGTACCTGCTCCCCTCCCTCGCCCGGGAGAACCTGGAGCTCACCATCTCGGCCACCCTGGCCGCCTCCGCGCTGCACACCTCCCCGCGGCAGGCCCCCGAGGAGCTGGCCCGCTGGGACGCCGCGATGGACCAGGTCTCCGAGGCCGCGCACACCGCGTACCGCGCCCTGGTCGAGCAGGAGGACCTGCCGAAGTACTTCTTCGCGGCCACCCCGGTCGACCAGCTGGCCTCGCTCCACCTGGGCTCCCGCCCGTCCCGCCGCCCCGACTCCGGCGCCGGTCTGGACGGCCTGCGGGCCATCCCGTGGGTCTTCGGCTGGACCCAGTCCCGGCAGATCGTCCCCGGCTGGTACGGCGTCGGCTCCGGCCTGGCCGCCGCCCGCGAGGCGGGCCTGGGCGACGTGCTGGACGAGATGCACGGCCAGTGGCACTTCTTCCGCAACTTCCTGTCCAACGTCGCCATGACGCTGGCCAAGACCGACCTGCGGATCGCCCGCCACTACGTCGAGCAGCTGGTCCCGGCCGAGCTGCACCACGTCTTCGACCAGATCGTGGCCGAGCACGAGCTCACCCTGCGCGAGGTCCTGCGCCTCACCGGCGAGGGCGAACTCCTGGAGCACAACGAGGTGTTGAAGCAGACCTTCCAGGTCCGCGACGCCTACCTCGACCCGATCTCCTACCTCCAGGTCGCCCTGCTCCGCCGCCAGCGCGAGCTGGTCGCCCAGGGCCGCGACGAGGATCCGCTGCGGGCCCGCGCGCTGCTGCTGACCGTCAACGGCATCGCCGCCGGCCTGCGCAACACCGGCTGACGGAGGCTCAGAACGCGAGGGCGGCCCGGGACTTCCCGGGCCGCCCTCGCGGTGTTCTGCCGCTCTCTCGCGGAGTCAGTGGACGGTCGGCTGTCCGGCCCGGCGCCGGCGCAGCCACATCGCCGCGCCGCCGGCCGCGACCACCAGGCCGCCGCCGACCGCGTACAGCCCGGAGCCGCCCTCCAGATCGACGTCGTTCGGCCCGGGGAACTGGGCCGCCGCGGGCTCGGGCGTCGCCACCGGGCCCCCCGTCGGCTCCGCCGCCCGCGCCGCCGGCGCACCCAGCGCCGTGACCAGCAGTGCCGTCCCGCCGACCACGCGAGCGACCCGGACCCGCTTCGAGCGAACCACGTTCCTTACCCCCTGTACCGACCCCTCAACCCCGTGCACGGGTCGACGCTATCGGATCGGACGGGTCGTTCCCACACCGTTTTCGGAACGATCAAGCAAGCGTTGTACGACCGTTGCGCAAACCAGGACGACTTCTTGACGGTCCGTCAGGAGTTGTAGGTGGACTGGGCGCGCTCCAGACCCTCCGTCAGCAGCGCCTCCACCGCGTCGGCGGAGCGGTCCACGAACCAGTTCAGCTCCTTGCGCTCGGTGGACGAGAAGTCCTTGAGCACGAAGTCCGCCACCTCCATCCGGCCCGGCGGGCGGCCGATGCCGCAGCGGATCCGGTGGTAGTCCGGGCCGAGCGACTTGGTGATGGACTTCAGGCCGTTGTGCCCGTTGTCGCCGCCGCCGAGCTTGAGCCGCAGGGTGGCGTAGTCGATGTCCAGCTCGTCGTGGACCGCCACGACCGCCCCGGTGGGCACCTTGTAGAAGTCCCGCAGCGCGGTGACCGGCCCGCCCGAGAGGTTCATGAAGGTCATCGGCTTGGCCAGCACCACCCGCTTGCCGCCGATCCGCCCCTCGGCGGTCTGCGCGCGGCTCTTGTGCGCCTTGAACCTGGCCCCCATCCGCCCGGCCAGCAGGTCGGCCACCATGAAGCCGATGTTGTGCCGGTTCCGGGCGTACTGCTCCCCCGGGTTGCCGAGGCCCACGACCAGCCAGGGACCGTCGTAGTCGTCCATGTGTACCGCTCCTCCTGATTCGCTTCGGCCATCATCCCGGACGCACCGCTGCCCCGGTCACTCCGAACGGAGCGACCGGGGCAGCGGTCAGGTGCGGGGCGAGGCTCAGGCCTCGGTGACCTCGGCGGTCTCCTCGGCGGCCGGCTCGGCGGCCTGGGCGCCGATGACCTGCAGCACGACGGTGTCGGCCTCGACGGCGAGCTTGGCGCCCTTGGGCAGCTCGATGTCGCCGGCGGTGACGGAGGCACCGGCCTCCAGGCCCTCGACCGAGACGGTGACGGCCTCGGGCAGGTGGGTGGCCTCGGCCTCGATCGGCAGGGCGTTCAGGACGTGCTCGAGCAGGTTGCCACCGGCGGCCAGCTCGCCCTCGGTGTGGACCGGGACCTCGACGGTGACGGTCTCGCCGCGCTTCACCAGCAGCAGGTCGACGTGCTCGATGGAGCGCTTGATGGCCTCGCGCTGGACGGCCTTCGGCAGGACGTACTCGTCCTTGCCCTCGATCGGGACGACCAGCAGGGCGTTCGGGGTCTTGAGGGCCATCATCAGGTCGTGGCCGGGCAGGTTCAGGTGAACCGGGGCGTGGCCGTGGCCGTAGACGACACCGGGGACGAAGCCGGCACGGCGGGCGCGACGGGCGGCACCCTTGCCGAACTCGGTGCGGGACTCGGCGGCAAGGCGGATCTCGGACACGTCTGCTCCTCGTGAAGGTCCGGGTGCAGACAAGCGAAAACCGCCGAAGCCACACCCACAAATACGCTGGGGGTTCGCTCGGCGGCGGAGACGACGGACCGTGAGGTCAGCGCGTCGATCACGGACACGGCACCGTTTTGGGCGCACAGCATCCCTCGCCGAGCAGTCTCACGAGTCTAACTTGGAAGCTCGTCAACCGTGAAATCGGCCCCCCACCGTGAACGGTGGAGGGCCGATTGTGGCTGACTGTCCGTCAGCAGGGACGTTTCTCCGGGATCAGTGGACGCCCTCGAACAGGCTGGTGACCGAACCGTCCTCGAAGACCTCCTTGATCGCGGCGGCGATCGAGGGGGCGATGGAGAGGGTGGTCACCTTGTCCATCTGGAGCTCCTGCGGGGTGGGCAGGGTGTTGGTGAAGACGAACTCGCTCACCCGGGAGTTCTTCAGGCGGTCCGCGGCCGGGCCGGAGAGCACGCCGTGGGTGGCGGCCACGATGACGTCGGCGGCGCCGTTGTCGAAGAGCGCGTCGGCGGCGGCGCAGATGGTGCCGGCGGTGTCGATCATGTCGTCGACCAGGACGCAGACCCGGTCCTTGACGTCACCGACGACCTGGGCCGACAGGATGGTGTTGGCCTGGGTCAGGTCGCGGCGCTTGTGGATGACGGCCAGCGGGGCGCCGAGGCGGTCGCACCACTGGTCGGCGACCTTCACGCGGCCGGCGTCCGGGGAGACGATGGTCAGCTTGGAGCGGTCGGCGACCCGGTCGCCGACGTAGTCGGCCAGCATCGGCAGGGCGAACAGGTGGTCCACCGGGCCGTCGAAGAAGCCCTGGATCTGCGCGGTGTGCAGGTCCACCGCCATCAGGCGGTCGGCGCCGGCGGTGCGCAGCAGGTCGGCGACCAGGCGGGCCGAGATGGGCTCGCGGCCGAGGTGCTTCTTGTCCTGCCGGGCGTAGCCGTAGAACGGGAGGATCGCCGTGATGGAGCGGGCCGAGGCCCGCTTCAGCGCGTCGATCATGATCAGCTGCTCCATGATCCACTGGTTGATGGGAGCCGTGTGGCTCTGCATCACGAAGCAGTCCGCCCCCCGGGCGGAATCCAGGAAGCGGACGTAGATCTCACCGTTGGCGAAGTCGAGGGCCTTGGTGGGGACCAGCTCGGTGCCGAGCTCCCGGGCCACCTCCTCCGCCAGCTGGGTGTGGGCACGGCCGGAGAAGAGCTTGAGCTTCTTCTCACCCGACGTCGTGATCCCGCTCACTGAACCGTCTCCTCGCGTTGCTGCCGCATGGTCCGCCGCACCTCGCCCGGGCAGGCGCCCGGGCGAGGTGGTCGGCGAATGGATGGGGGTACGCCCAGAACACGGGCCAGGGAGCCCAGTGGCGCACGCATGTACTCAAGGTTACGCGCTGGCCCGGCCGGCGTCCGCCCCGGGACCGCCCCTCAAGATCCCCGGTGGGCCGATCGGGTCGCTCAGGACTGCTGCTCCCCGGCGGCCTCGGCGGCGGCCCGGGCCGAGTCGGTTCCGGGGCGCTTGCGGGCCACCCAGCCCGCGATGTTGCGCTGCTGGGCGCGGGAGACGCCGAGTGCGCCGGGGGGCACGTCGTTGGTGATGACCGAGCCGGCGGCGGTGTAGGCGCCGTCACCGACCGTCACCGGGGCGATGAACATGTTGTCGGATCCCGTGCGGCAGTGGGCCCCGATGGTGGTGCGGTGCTTGTTCACGCCGTCGTAGTTGACCGTGACGGAGGCCGCGCCGATGTTGCTGTGGGCACCGATGGTGGCGTCCCCGATGTAGGAGAGGTGCGGCACCTTGGCGCCCTCGCCCAGCTCGGAGTTCTTGATCTCCACGTAGGTGCCGGCCTTGGCCTTGCGGGCCAGCTTGGCGCCGGGGCGCAGGTAGGCGTACGGGCCGACCTGGGCCAGCTCGCCGATCTCGGCGCCGATGGAGGTGGTGTTGCTCACGGTGGCGCCGGCGCCGACGGTGGTGTCGGTCAGGGTGGAGTTCGGGCCGACCTCGCAGCCCTCGCCCAGGTGGGTGGCACCGTGCAGCTGGGTGCCGGGCAGCACCACGGCGTCGGGCTCGTACGTCACCTGGACGTCGAACCAGGTGGTGGCCGGGTCGACCACGGTGACCCCTTCGCGCATCGCGCGCTCGACCAGACGGGCGTTCAGGATCCGGCGGGCCTCGGCCAGCTGGACCCGGTCGTTGATGCCGAGCACGTCGCGGTGGTCCGCGGCGACCACGGCGCCGACCCGGTGGCCGGCCGTGCGGAGGATCTCCAGGGTGTCGGTGAGGTACTCCTCGCCCTGGGAGTTGTCGGTGGTGACCTTGGCCAGCGCCTCGCCGAGCAGCTCGGCGTCGAAGGCGAACACCCCGGAGTTGATCTCGCGGACGGCCCGCTGGGCCTCGGTGGCGTCCTTCTCCTCGACGATGGCCGCCACCGCGTCGGAGGCGTCCCGCAGGATGCGGCCGTAGCCGGTGGAGTCGGGGACCTCGGCGGTCAGCACGGTGGCCGCGTTGCCCTGCCCGGCGTGGGCGGCGACCAGGGCGGCCAGGGTGGCGCCGGTGAGCAGCGGGGCGTCGCCGGTGGTGATCACCACGGTGCCCTCGGGGCGCTCGCCGCGGGAGGCCAGCTCGGCCAGCGCGGTGCGCACGGCGTGGCCGGTGCCCTTCTGCTCCAGCTGCACGGCGGTGGAGACCCCCGGGTACACCTCGGCCAGGTGGGCCTCGACCAGCTCGCGCTGGTGGCCGACCACCACGACCAGCTGCCGGGGCGTCAACTCCTGGGCGGCGGCCACCGCGTGGCCGACCAGGGTGCGGCCGCAGACCGGGTGCAGCACCTTGGGCAGCTTCCTGGACTTCATCCGCGTCCCGCCGCCGGCGGCGAGCACGATCACGGCTGCAGGGGTGTTGGCACTCACGCGGGAGGCTCCTCGGGTCGGGAGGGGGAGGGGATGGCGCCCTCGGGTCGGCACTCCGCACGGCCGCACCCGGGCTGCTCAGAGACTATCCGGACATCCTGGCTGAAAACCCGTCAGCCTCCGGCCGGAGCACCGGCCGAAGGCTGACTGAACGGCTCCCGGAGGAGGATTCGAACCCCCATAAGCTGGACCAAAACCAGCTGTCCTGCCCTTAGACGATCCGGGAAGGGCGGGCACCGCGCCGGTGTCCCGGCGCGCGGTCCACAGCCTACGGGCTGCGGCGCCGCACATCCACCACCTTCGCCGCCCCCGGGCCGCCCCCGACACGTCTTCCCATCCGGGGCGGCAGTACTTACGATGCCGTAGGTTACGGCTACGTAGGTAGCCCCTTCCCTCGAGGACCCTCATGACGATCCAGGCCAGCGAAGCGCCCCCGGAAGCGGCAGCGGTCGCCGCCACCCAGCTGTCCGCCACCCGGGGCGGTGAGCAGCAGGGCCTCGCCGAGCGGATCACGCTGGGCCTCTTCATCGGTGTGCCGTTCCTGGCCCTGCTGGCCGCCGTGCCGGTGGCCTGGGGCTGGGGCCTCGGCTGGACCGACCTGGCGATCATGACGGTGATGTACTTCGTGGCCTGCCACGGCATCACGGTCGGCTTCCACCGCTACTTCACCCACGGCTCCTTCAAGGCCAAGCGCCCGCTGGTGATCGCGATGGCGATCGCCGGCAGCCTGGCCATCGAGGGCCCGCTGGTGCGCTGGGTGGCCGACCACCGCAAGCACCACCGGTTCAGCGACAAGGAGGGGGACCCGCACTCGCCCTGGCGCTACGGCGAGTCGGTGCCCGCGCTGATGAAGGGCCTCTGGTGGGCCCACATGGGCTGGCTCTTCGACGAGGAGCAGACCCCGCAGCTGAAGTACGCCCCCGACCTGGTGAACGACCCGGTGATAAGGGCGATCTCCCGGCTGTTCTGGCTCTGGACGCTGGTCTCGATGCTGATCCCGCCGGTGATCGGCGGCCTGGTCTCGATGAGCTGGCAGGGCGCGCTGACCGCCTTCTTCTGGGGCTCGCTGGTCCGGGTGGCCCTCCTGCACCACGTCACCTGGTCGATCAACTCGATCTGCCACGCGGTCGGCGAGCGGCCGTTCAAGTCCCGGGACCGCTCCGGGAACGTCTGGTGGCTGGCCGTGCTCTCCTGCGGCGAGTCCTGGCACAACCTGCACCACGCCGACCCGACCTCGGCCCGGCACGGGGTGCTCCGCGGCCAGGTGGACTCCTCCGCCCGGCTGATCCGCTGGTTCGAGCAGCTCGGCTGGGCCCGGGACGTCCGCTGGCCCGACGAGGCCCGGATCGCCGCCCGCCGCACCGCATGACCCGACGTCTACAGCATGATGTAAGGGTGAACGGGAGCAACGGAGACAGCGAAGCCGACCGGACCGACCGAGCGGAGGCCGCCCCGGGCGCGCCCGCCGCGCGCGCCCGGGCCGCCGCTCCCGCCGCCCGCACCACCCAGGCCCGCACCGCTCCGGCCCGCACCGCCCCCGCCCGGGGCGGCAAGGGCGGCCGGGTCCGGATGACCGGCAAGCAGCGCCGCGAGCAGCTGCTGGACATCGGCCGCACGGTCTTCGCCGAGCGCGGCTACGACGGCACCTCGGTGGAGGAGATCGCCGAGCGGGCCGGGGTCTCCAAGCCGGTGGTGTACGAGCACTTCGGCGGCAAGGAGGGGCTCTACGCGGTGGTGGTCGACCGCGAGATGCAGCTGCTGCTGGACATGGTCACCGGCGCGCTGACCGGAGGGCACTCCCGGGAGCTGCTGGAGCAGGCGGCGTTCGCGCTGATGGACTACATCGACACCTCGACCGACGGCTTCAAGATCCTGGTCCGGGACTCCCCGGTGGCCCAGTCCACCGGCTCCTTCGCCTCGCTGATCAGCGACATCGCCACCCAGGTCGAGGACATCCTCGGCCTGGAGTTCAAGTCGCGGGGCTTCGACGCCCGCCTCGCCCCGATGTACTCGCAGATGCTGGTCGGCATGGTGGCCCTCACCGGTCAGTGGTGGCTGGAGGTGCGCAAGCCCGGCAAGGCCGAGGTCGCGGCGCACCTGGTGAACCTGGCCTGGCACGGGCTGGAGGGTCTGGAGCGGCACCCCAAGCTGGTCGGCGACCGGCAGCTGTGACCGCCGCCTGACGTCGGGGTGTCCGACGTCTTGACGTCAAGAGGCTTTATATCGACACACCCGTGGATACACTGATCCACATGGAGGACGAGGTCGACCGGCTGGTCGCTGCATGGCGCCGTGAGCGCCCCGACCTCGACGTGGAACCGCTCGAGGTGCTCAGCCGGGTCAGCCGGCTCGCCCGGCACCTGGACCGGGCCCGCCGCACGGCCTTCGCCGAGCACGGCCTGGAGCCCTGGGAGTTCGACGTCCTCACCGCGCTGCGCCGGGCCGGTTCGCCGTACCAGCTCTCCCCCGGGCAGCTGCTCACCCAGACCCTGGTGACCTCCGGCACCATGACCAACCGGATCGACCGGCTGACCGGCAAGGGCCTGGTGGTCCGGCTGCCCGACCCGGACGACCGGCGCGGCGTGCTGGTGCGGCTCACCGAGGACGGGCAGGACCGGGCGGACCAGGCGCTGGCCGGACTGCTGGCCCACGAGCGGGCGCTGCTGGCCGAGCTGACCGGGCCCCAGCAGTCCGAGCTGGCCACCCTGCTGCGGCTGCTGATCGCCCCCTTCGACCAGGCCTGACGGCCCGTCGGCGGAGGCTGCCGACGGGCCGACCGCTCCGTACCGTCAGAAGCCGTCCGGGTAGGGCGTGCTGAGTGCCGGGACGGGCTTGGGCTCCGGGGTGGTGTAGCCCGGCAGGATGGTGCCGAGCAGGCGGCGGACCTCCGCGTCGGAGTTGCCCGCAGCGGCCGCGTACAGGGCCGTCAGGGAGCCCGCCAGGTCCTCCGGGCCGGCCAGGTCGTCGGCCACCGTGGCGTAGATCCGGGAGTGCGCGGTGGGCAGCCGCTCCTCGCCCTCGGAGAACAGCGCCTCGTTGAGCTTCTCGCCGGCCCGCAGGCCGGTGTAGCGGATCTCCACCTCCTCCGCCTCCAGCTGCACCTGACGGGCGAAGTTGTGCACCAGGTCGACGATCCGGACCGGCTCGCCCATGTCGAGCACGAAGACCTCGCCGCCGTGCGCCATCCGGCCGGCCTCCAGGACCAGGCCGACGGCCTCCTCGATGGTCATGAAGAAGCGGGTCACGTCCGGGTGGGTGATGGTCACCGGGCCGCCGCTGCGCAGCTGCTCGGCCAGCACCGAGAGCAGCGAGCCGCGCGAGCCCAGCACGTTCCCGAAGCGGACGGCGGAGAAGACGCCGGTGCCGAGGTTGCGGGCGTCCCGGGCGTTGGCCTGGACGATCAGCTCGGCCAGCCGCTTGGAGGCGCCCAGCACCGAGGTCGGGTCGGCGGCCTTGTCGGTGGAGATCAGCACGAACCGCTCCACGCCGGTGGCCAGCGCGGCCTCCACCAGGTTGTCGGTGCCGAGCACGTTGGACTTCACCGCCTCGCTGGGGTGACGCTCCAGCAGTGGCAGGTGCTTGTGCGCGGCCGCGTGGAAGACCACCTCGGGGCGCAGGTCGCGGAAGATCTGCTGGATCCGCGGCCGGTCCCGGATGTCGGCGATCACCAGCGAGTCGTCGGTGAGCAGCGCCTCGCCCCAGATCTCCAGCTGGAGCCGGTGCAGGTTGGACTCGTCGTGGTCCAGCATGTAGAGCTCGGACGGGCCGAACGCGTGGACCTGGCGGCAGAGTTCGCTGCCGATCGAGCCGCCGGCGCCGGTGACCAGCACCCGCTTGCCCTCGATCACGGCGCGGACGTCGGAGGAGACCACGTGCACCTCGTGACGGCCGATCAGCCGGTTCACGTCCAGCGAGCGCAGGTCGGAGCCGACCACCTCGCGGCGCAGCGCCGCCAGGAAGGAGGGCAGGTAGCGGACGGCCGCTCCGGCCGCCGCGGCGGCGGTGGCCAGCGCGCGGACCTTCTGGTGGGCCAGCCCGGGGATGGCCAGCACCACGACCTGCGCCCTGTTCTCCACGGCCAGCTCGGTGAGCTCGGTGAGCGTCCCCAACACCGGGACGCCGCCGACCAGTTCGCCCGCCTTCAGCGGGTCGTCGTCGAGCAGGCCGACCGGGACCAGTCCGAACTCGGGCGTCCGGCCCAGGTCGCGCACCAGCGCGGAGCCGGCCGCGCCGGCTCCGACCACGATGGTGCGCAGACCCTGGCCGCCGTCCCCTGATGAAGGGTCGAACGGGTTCAGGCGTGCGGCATTGCTGTACGGCGACATGGGTGTCCTCCGGATTCCCTGACCTGACGGAGTCGGTACCTGGGGCATGGGGGGCCGGTCAGCCGGCGCCGGGGCCTGCGGTCGAGGCGACGGTTGGGGTGGATGGGGTGGTGCGCTGGGGAGGCCCGGACGGTTCGGACGGGCTGACGCCCGCCCGCCGGGCCACGGCCACGGCGGCGAGGGTGGAGTGCACCCCCAGCTTGCCGAGCACGTTCTGCATGTGGGTGCGGACGGTGTGCGGGGAGAGGTACAGCCGCTCCGCGACGGCCTGCCGGCCGAGACCGGCCACCATGCAGCGGAGCACCTCCTCCTCGCGCGGGGTCAGTGTCTCCACCAGCCGCTCGCTCTCCGTCCGGTCCCGCCGGGCGGCGGTCAACTCCCGTACCACGCCGGTGAGCAGGGTCGGCGGGAGGTGCGTCTCGCCGCGCAGGACGCCGCGGATCACGGCCATCAGACGCGGCAGCGAACTGTCCTTCGCGACCCAGCCGCCGGCTCCGGCCTGGAGGGCGCGGACCGCACGGCGCGGGTCGTCCTCGGTGGCCAGCACCACGGCCCGCAGCTCCGGATGGCTCCGGGCGGCCCGGGCCAGCAGCAGCAGCCCGTCCGGCGCGGGGCCGGAGGCGGGGCGGGGCACGGTGGCGAGGGGCAGCGGTCCGGGTGGCCGCCGCGGTGCCGGGGCGCGGCCCGGTGGGGCCTCCGGCTCCACCGGCTGGCGCGGCCGCCGCGCGGCGGCGCCGAGGTCGGCGTCGACCAGGATGACGTCGAACGGACGCCCCTCGGTGGCCGCCCGCTCCAGGGCGCGCTCGGCCCCGGCCGCGCTCCCGGCCACACCCACTTCGACATCGGGCTCGGCGGCCAGGGTGGCCGCCAGTGCCTCGGCGAAGATGCGGTGGTCGTCGACCACCAGGACGCGAACCCGCCCCATCGTCGTACCCCCCTGCTCAGGTGCCGACCCCCACCGGTACCGGACTCAGCGTACGGAAGTGGGGGGCGGGTCGGTGGGGGTTTCGTGAAGTTCCGTGGGGCACGGGGGCGTTACGCCGAGAACGTCCGCGGGGCGCGGTGACGCGGCGGACGCACGTGGTGATGCCGGGGCGCTGGGTGGCGGACGCACGTGGTGATGCCGGGGGCGCGAGGAACTGCGCGGGGCGGGAGGCGGCTCACCTGCAACTGAATCGCCGTCAGCCAGTTGCAGGTGCTGCCGTTCCCCCGCGCGCAGTTCCCCGCGCCCCTGGGGCCTCCGGCCCCGAGGCGCGGCTCCGGTCAGGAGAGGCGGCGGGCTCCGGCGGAGGGGACGGCGGTGAAGGTGCGGGGTTCGGCGTACCCGGCCGCCGCGAAGGCGGCCCGTACGGCGGCCTCGACCTCCGTCAGGAGTCCCTCGCGGACCAGGGCGATGACCGAGCCGCCGAAGCCGCCGCCGGTCATCCGGGCGCCCAGGGCGCCGGCCTCGACCGCGGCCGAGACGGCCAGGTCGGTCTCCGGGCAGGAGACCCGGTAGTCGTCGCGCAGCGAGGCGTGACCCGCCGTCAGCACCGGGCCGAGCGCGGCGAACTCGCCCGCGTCCAGCAGCGCGACCGCCTGCTCCACCCGGGCGTCCTCGGTCACCACGTGGGCGACCAGCGGGGCCAGCTCGTCGGGCAGCCGCTCCAGTGCGCCGGCCAGGCCCTCCGGTGCCAGGTCGCGCAGGGCCGGCAGGCCGAGCAGTGCGGCGGCCTTCTCGCAGCCGGCCCGCAGCTCGGCGTAGGCGCCGTCGGCCAGGTCGTGCTTGACCCGGGTGTCGATCACCAGCAGCCGCAGGCCGTGGGCGGCCAGGTCCAGCGGGACCTGGCGCTGCGTCAGGTCCCGGGTGTCCAGCACCAGGGCGTTGCCCTCGGAGCAGCACATCGAGGCCATCTGGTCCATCACGCCGCACGGGACGCCGACGAAGGCGTTCTCGGCGAACTGCGCCAGCTGCGCCAGGTCGGCGTTGCTCAGCGGCAGGTCGTACAGGTCCCGGTAGGCGGTGGCGACCACGCACTCCAGGGCGGCGGAGGAGGAGAGCCCCGCCCCGCCGGGCACGTCGCTGTCGAACCACAGGTCGGCGCCGCCGACCGGGTGCCCTGCCTCGCGCAGCGCCCAGACCACGCCGGCCGGGTACTTGGCCCAGCCCTCCACGGAGCCGGGGGCGAGCCCCTCGACCTCCAGCTCGGTCACCTGGCCGTCGCCCTGCTCGCTCCAGAGGCGGAGCAGGCCGTCGGTGCGCAGCCGCACGGCCGCACGGGCGGCGTGCGGCAGGGCGATCGGGAGCACGAAACCGTCGTTGTAGTCGGTGTGTTCGCCGATCAGGTTGACGCGGCCGGGGGCCGCCCAGACACCGGTCGGGGCGGCTCCGTGGACGGACTGGAAATCGGTCATGCCTGCTTCTTCTCCAGGGTGAACTGCCAGGCGTCGCGGACGATGTCGTCCAGCTCCGGGCGGCGGGGGGTCCAGCCGAGCGCCTCGTGCGCGCGGGTGGCGGAGGCGACCAGGACGGCCGGGTCGCCTGGGCGGCGGTCGGCGACCACGACCGGGATCTCCCGGCCGGTGACGCGCTTGACGGACTCGATGACCTCGCGGACCGAGAAGCCGCTGCCGTTGCCGAGGTTGCAGATCAGGTGCTCGCCGGGCTTGGCGGCCGCGATCGCCAGCAGGTGGGCCTCGGCCAGGTCCGCGACGTGGATGTAGTCGCGGATGCAGGTGCCGTCCGGGGTCGGGTAGTCCTCGCCGAAGACCGCGATGTGCGGGCGCTGGCCCAGCGCGGCCTGGAAAACCAGCGGGATCAGGTGCGACTCGGGGTCGTGCCGCTCGCCGTAGGCACCGTACGCGCCGGCCACGTTGAAGTAGCGCAGCGAGACCGCGGCGAGGCCGTGGGCGATCGCCTCACTGGTGATCAGGTGGTCCACCGCCAGCTTGGTGGCGCCGTACGCGTTGGTCGGCGCGGTGGCGGCGGTCTCCTTGATCGGGGTCTCGGTCGGCTCGCCGTAGGTGGCGGCGGTGGAGGAGAAGACCAGCTTGCGGACCCCGGCCTTGCGCATCGCGCTGACCAGCTCCAGCGACCCGGCCACGTTGTTGCGCCAGTACTTCTCCGGGTCCGCGACCGACTCGCCGACCTGCGAGGAGGCGGCGAAGTGCAGCACGCCGTCGTAGGAGGAGTCCAGCACCTCCGCGGCGTCCTGGATCCGGCCGCGGACGAACTCGGCGCCCGCCGGGACGCCCTCCAGGAAGCCGGTCGAGAGGTCGTCGAGCACCGTCACCTGGTGGCCGGCCTCCAGCAGGTGCGCGCCGACCACGCTGCCGACGTATCCGGCGCCACCGGTGACCAGGTACTTACCCATGTGTTGCGACCTCCCGCAGGCGGTGTGCCGCCTGTTCCGGCGACACGTCGTTCATGAAAGCGTCCATGCCGGATTCGGTCCCGGCCAGGAACTTGAGCTTGCCTACCGTACGACGGATCGTGAAGAGCTCCAGGTGCAGTGCCAGCTCGTCACGGTGACCGGCCGGCGCCTGGTGCCAGGCGGAGATGTACGGGGTAGGCGCGTCCGTGTCGAAGAGACGGTCGAAGCGGCGCAGCAGTTCCAGGTAGATCCCGGGGAACTCGGCCCGCGCGGCCTCGTCCAGGCCGGTCAGGTCCGGTGTGCGGCGGTTCGGGTAGAGGTGCACCTCGTACGGCCAGCGGGCGGCGAACGGGACGAAGGCCGTCCAGTGCTCGCCCGCCAGCACCACCCTTTCGGGGTGGGCGAGCTGATCGGCGATCAGGTCCTCGAAGAGGTTGCGGCCGGTGGCGGCGCGGTGCGCGGTGGCGGCGGCGGCCGCCTTGGCGGAGCGCGGGGTGACGAACGGGAAGGCGTACACCTGCCCGTGCGGGTGGGCCAGCGTCACGCCGATCTCCACGCCCCGGTTCTCGAAGCAGTACACCTGCTCGATCCCCGGCAGTGCGGAGAGCTCCGCCGTGCGGTCGGTCCAGGCGTCCAGCACCAGCCGGGCCCGGTCCTCGGTGAGGCTCGCGAAGGAGGCGTCGTGCTGCGGGGTGAAGCAGACCACCTCGCAGCGGCCCGCCCCGGGGGCGGTCTCGTGGAAGGCGGTCCGGTCGGTGGCCACGTGCTCGGCGGCTCCCGGGGCCAACGACGGGAAGCGGTTCTCGAAGACCGCGACCTGGTAGTCCGGCGCCGGCACCTCGCTCAGCCGGCCGTCCCTGGACGGACAGAGCGGGCACTCGTCGGCCGGCGGGTGGTAGGTGCGGCCCTGGCGGTGAGCGGCGACCGTCACGTGGTCGCCGGTGACCGGGTCGCGGCGGATCTCGGACAGCGCGGTGGTGGGCTCCAGCGGACGCAGGTCGCTGTAGTTCCGGTCGGCGGTGCTGCCGTCCGCGTCGAAGTAGATCAGCTCGCGGCCGTCGGCAAGCTTGGTGGTGGTCTTCTGCACGGCAACATGGTCGAACAGAACCCAACAAGAGTCAACAGGCGAGGGCGCACGCCCGCTGCGCCGGTGATGGTGATCCCGGGGGCGCGGGGAACTGCGCGGACCGGGAGGCGACCGCCGCCGCTGAGGGCACGTCAGCCCGTTGCACGCGCTCCGGGGCCCGGCGTGATCCGGTCGAGCAGTCCCGTGCGGGCGGCGGTGGCGGTGGCCTCCAGGCGGGTGCGGGCCCCGAGCTTCATCAGGACCCGCTGGACGTGGGTCCTGGCCGTACTGGGGGCGATGCCCATGCCCTCCGCGATGGCGCCGGTGTCCTGGCCCTCGGCGATCCGCAGCAGCACCTGGACCTCACGGCGGGTCAGCGCCCGCAGCAGCCGCACCGCGTCGTCGTCCGGCTCCGCCACCGGTCGCAGCAGCCGCTCGAACGCCCCCTGGAGCACCTCGACCGCGACCGCCGCCTCCCCCGCCCGCACCCGGGCGATGGCCCGCTCGACCACCTCGATCCGCTCGTCGCTGCGGACGTACCCCGCCGCCCCCGCCGCGAACGCCGCCGCCACCCGCCCGGGTTCGCCCACCGGGCCGAGCACCACCACCGCGATCTCCGGCCGGTCCCGCCGCAGCCGCCGCACCGGCTCGAAGGCGTCCGGGCCCCCCGGGCCGGCCACACCGACCAGGCAGACCTCCGGGCGGCGCGCCGTCACCAGCTCGCACACCGACCGGGCCGGCGAACCGATCGCCAGCACCCGGTGCCCGCGCAGCTGCAGGGCCGAGGCCAGTGCCTCGGCGAGCAGCCGGTGGTCGTCGACCACCACGAGCCGAACGCCCACGGCGCCCTCCCAGTCCACGTCCGGCGCACCCCACTCCGCGACCGGCGGGCGGCCGTTGACGCACCATCACAGCGCATCCGGCCCCGGCCCGCCAGAGTGCGCGCAGCCGTGACGCTCCCGGAAACGAAAGAAGGCCCCCGCCGTAACGGCGGGAGCCTTCTGTCCGAGCCCCCATGCGGAATCGAACCGCAGACCTTCTCCTTACCATGGAGACGCTCTACCGACTGAGCTATAGGGGCTTGCCGGTCTTCGTTTCCTTCTGACCGGGCCGGTCGAACGAGGAAGACATTACACGGTGATCGCCCCGCATGTGAAATCCGCTCAGCCGGCCTCCGCCGCGAGGCTCACGGGGCGTACGGCGGCGAGGTCACGCCCCCTGGTCTCGGGCAGCGCCCGGAGTGCGAGCAGCGAGACCACGCCCACCCCGGCGGCGTACCAACCCACCGGTGCGGCGGTCCCGTACTCCGCCGCCAGCCGGGTCGCGACCAGCGGCGCGGTCGCTCCGCCGACCACCCCGCCGAGGTTGTAGCTCAGCGCCACCCCCGTGTACCGCAGCCGGGTCGGGAACAGCTCCGGCAGGTACGAGGCGATCGGCCCGAAGAGCAGGCCCAGCGCCGCCATCGCCCCGATCAGCGCCACCCCCGCGGCCACCGGACGCCGGGTCTCCAGCAGCGGGAAGAGCAGCAGCGACCAGCCCGAGGTGACCGCCGTCGCGGCCAGCAGGGTGAGCCGCCGGCCGAACCGGTCGCCCCAGCCCGCGCTCAGCCACACCGTGCCGGCCATCGCCGCCGAACCGGCCAGCAGCGCCGCCAGGACGAGCCCGCCGGGCATCCCGAGGTCCACCGTGGCGTGGGCCAGCGCGTAGGTCGTGGTCAGGTAGAAGACGGTGTAGCCCACCATGATCGACAGCCCGCCGAGCAGCACCTCCCGCCCGTGCCCGCGCAGCAGCTCCAGCACCGGCACCCGCGGGCGCTCCGGCTGCTCGGCGAAGAGCGGCGACTCCGCCACCTTCAGCCGGACCACCAGCCCGAACGCCACCAGCACGGCGGAGGCCAGGAACGGCACCCGCCAGCCCCAGGACAGGAAGGCCCCGCGGCTCAGGCCCTCGGAGAGCAGCAGGAAGACCGAGTTGGCCAGGAAGAACCCGGCGCAGGGCCCGAGTTGCAGGTAGCCGCCGTACCGGCCGCGGCGCCCGCTCGGCGCGTGCTCGGCCAGCAGCAGCGCGGCCCCGCCCCACTCCCCGCCCAGGCCGATCCCCTGACAGAACCTCAGCACCACCAGCAGCACCGGGGCCCACATCCCCCACGCCCCGTACCCGGGCAGCAGCCCGACCAGCGCGGTCGAGACGCCCATCAGCAGCAGCGAGCCGACCAGCGTCGCCTTCCGGCCGAGGCGGTCGCCGTAGTGGCCGAACAGCACCGCCCCGACCGGGCGGGCCAGGAAGGCCACGGCGTAGACGGAGAAGGCGGCGAGCAGGGAGCCGGTGGTGCCGAGGCCGGGGAAGAAGACCTGGCCGAAGACCAGGGCCGCGGCGGTGCCGTAGATGAAGAAGTCGTAGAACTCGATCGTGGTGCCGACCAGCGCGGCGGCGGCGACCCGGCGCAGCGCGGGGGCCTGAGTGGGTGTCATGGGCACCACCCTGGCGGGACCGTGGCGGCGAACAACAGCGGGCAACCGGGTGATCGGGGAGCGCACCGCCGACGGCCGCCCCGGGGGCGCGAGGCTCTGCTGATCTGCGGCTCCGCCGCGGGGCGCACAGGGGAACGGCAGCACCTGCAACTGGCTGACGGTGCATGAGGTGCAGGTGAGCCGCCTTCCGGACTCGCGCAGTTCCTCGCGCCCCCGGGGTAACCCATAGGCTGGCGTCGTGGGTGAGCAAGGGTCGGCTTCGTGGTGGGCGCATGCGGCCAGGACGGGGCGGCCGCCGGTGCCGTGGGGGCTGATGGCGCGTGGGGCGGCGGGGATGGGGACCCCGTTGGCGCTCGGGTTGCTGACCGGGCGGCTGGACCTCGGGGTGTACGCCGGGCTCGGGGCGATGCACGCGACCATGAACGACCGGGACGAGCCCGCCGGGCTGCGGGTACCGAGGATCGCCGGTGCGGTGGGGGCCTCCGCGCTGGGGATGCTGACCGGCGCCGCGCTGCAGCACTTCGGGGCCCCCACCGCCCTCGCCGCCGTGGTGCTGACCGTGCTCGCCTTCGCCTCCGGCGCCCTGAGCGCGACCGGCCCGCGCGGCTCCGGCGCCGGCATGCTGCTGCTGGTCTCGGCCACCCTCGGCGCCGGGATGCCGCTCGCCGCCCCGTGGTGGGCCGCCGCCCCGACCATGCTGCTGGGCGCCGCGTACGTGGTGCTGCTCGGCGCGCTGCACCGCTCCTCCCGCCCCGCCGCGGACCCGCGCCGCCGCGCCCTGGCCGCCGCCTTCACCGCCCTCGGCACCACCCTCGCCGACCTCGGCACCCCGCGCGGCGCCGGCTCCCGCCAGGTCCTCACCGCCCGGCTCAACCAGCTCCAGGACCTCCTGCCACCCGCCCGGACGGGCCGTCAGGAACCGGAGCGGGTGCGGCGGCTACGCACCCTGTACGAGGCGACCCTGGCCGTCACCGAGACCGCCAGCGGCCTGCTCTGGGCCTGGCGGCCGGTGCCCGCCGAGGTGGCGGAGCTGCCCGGACGGCTGGCCGCCGCCAAGCTCGGCGCCGGTCCGCCGCCCCCGTACCCCGCCTGGGAGCCGGACACCCCGGCGCTGCGCGCGCTGGACGCCGCGCTGCGCGACCTCACCGAGGCGGTGGCCGGGCGGCCGGTGGCCCTGGGCACCGCCCCCGCCCCTCCCCCGGACCCCTGGCGGCTGCGGGCCGGACTGCTCTCGCCCGCCTCGGTCCGCTACGGGCTGCGGGTGGCGCTCTGCATCGCGGTGGCCTCGCTGCTCACCGCCGGGGTGCCGCTCAGCCGGGGCTACTGGGTGCCGATGACGGTGGCCTTCGTGCTCAAGCCGGACCTGGGCTCGGTCTTCCAACGGGCCGTCAGCCGCTCGGTCGGCACCGTACTGGGCGTCGCGGTGACCGCCGGGCTGCTCTCGCTGACCTCGTCCGAGTGGGGGCTGGCGGCGATCGCCGCGCTCTGCGTCGCGCTGCTGCCGTACTCGCTGGGCGTCCACTACGGGCTGAACGCGGCGGTGATGACGCCGATGGCGCTGATCCTGGTGCAGCTCGGCGGCGAGCCGGGCACCGAGGAGCTCTGGCCCCGGGTCCTCGACACCGCGCTGGCCAGTGCGATCGTGCTGGTCTTCGGCTACCTGCTCTGGCCGGAACGGCCGCAGCACCGGATCGAACCCCGGCTGGTCGCGGCCGCCACCGCCGTCCGGGCCTACCTGGCCTCGGTGGTGGACGACGGGCCGCCGGTGGCCGAGGTCTGGCTGCGGCGCACCGCGTACCGCGCGCTCGCGGACGCCCGGCAGGAGGTGCAGCACGGGCTCACCGAACCACCCCCGAACGGGCGGCTGGCCGCGCAGTGGCTGCCCGCCACCGCCGCCCTGGAACGGCTCTCCGGCGCGGTGGCCGCGTACGGCGCCCAGATCCGCTACGGGGGCCGGGCCCCCGACCCCGCGGAGGCCGCCCGCGTCTTCGAGGCCCTCGACCGCCTCACCGCCGCCGCCCGCGGCCACCGCCCCCCGGGCGGCCAGGCCGTCCGGCCCACCGAACCGCACGACCCGGCGCTCAGCGCCTTGGCCCGCGCCGCGAACGAACTCGACGCGCTACTGGCGTGATGCCGCGCGGCAGGGCAGCGACCTCAGGGGCGCGAGGAACTGCGCGAACCGGAAGGCGGCCCACCGGCAACTGAACCGCCGTCAGCCAGTTGCACGTGCTGCCGTTCCCCCGCGCGCAGTTCCTCGCGCCCCCGGGGCAACCACGGACGTTCCCCGCGCCGCCGGTTGTGTCAGACGTCTTCCGCCAGTTCGAGCCAGGCCATCTCCAGCTCCTCCTTCTCCTCGCGGACCTTGCGCAGCTGCGCGTCCAGCTCGGCGACCTTGGAGAAGTCGGCGGCGTGCTCGGCCAGTTGGGTGTGCAGCTTGGACTCCTGCTGGTCCAGCTTGGCGATCTGGCGCTCCAGCTTCTGCATCTCCTTCTTGGCCGCCCGGGTGTCCCCCGCGGGCTTGGCCGCGGCCACCGGGGCCTGGACGGCCGAGGCGGCGGCGGCCTGCTCGGCCATCCGGGTCCGCCGCTCCAGGTACTCGTCGACGCCGTTGGGGAGCATCCGCACCCGCTGGTCGCCGAGCAGGGCGTGCACCGTGTCGGTGGTGCGCTCGATGAAGAAGCGGTCGTGGGAGATGACGATCATCGAGCCGGGCCAGCCGTCGAGGAGGTCCTCCAGCTGGTTGAGGGTCTCGATGTCGAGGTCGTTGGTGGGCTCGTCGAGGAAGAGCACGTTGGGCTCGTCCATCAGCAGCCGGAGCAGCTGCAGGCGGCGGCGCTCACCACCGGACAGGTCCCCGACCGGGGTCCACTGCTTGTCCTTGCCGAAGCCGAACTGCTCGCAGAGCTGACCGGCGCTCATCTCCCGGCCCTTGCCCAGGTCGACCCGGCCGCGGACCTGCTCGACGGCCTGGAGCACCCGGGTGGCCGGGTCCAGCTCGGCGATCTCCTGGGAGAGGTACGCCAGCCGGACGGTCTTGCCGACCTTGATGACGCCCGACGCGGGCTGCACGTCGCCGTCGGTGGCGTACGCGGCCTGCATGGCGCGCAGCAGCGAGGTCTTCCCGGCGCCGTTGACGCCGAGCAGGCCGATCCGGTCGCCGGGGCCGAGGTTCCAGGTGAGGTTCTCCAGCAGCAGCTTGGGGCCGGCCTTGACCGTCACGTCCTCCAGCTCGAAGACCGTACGGCCCAGGCGCGCGTTGGCGAACTTCATCAGCTCGCTCTTGTCGCGGGGCTCCGGCACGTCGGCGATCAGGGCGTTGGCCGCCTCGATCCGGTAGCGCGGCTTGGAGGTGCGGGCGGGGGCGCCGCGGCGCAGCCAGGCCAGCTCCTTGCGGGCCAGGTTCTGCCGCTTCTGCTCCTCGGTGGCCTCGATCCGGGAGCGCTCGGCGCGGGCGAAGACGTAGTCGGAGTAGCCGCCCTCGTACTCGCGGACCTCGCCGCGCTGGACGTCCCACATCCGGGTGCAGACCTGGTCCAGGAACCAGCGGTCGTGGGTCACGCAGACCAGCGCGGAGCGGCGGTTCTGCAGGTGCTGGGCGAGCCAGGCGATGCCCTCGACGTCCAGGTGGTTGGTGGGCTCGTCGAGGACGATCAGGTCGTGCTCGCCGAGCAGCAGCTGGGCCAGCGCGATCCGGCGGCGCTCACCACCGGAGAGCGGGCCGATCACGGTGTCCAGGCCGTCGGCGAAACCGGGCAGGTCGAGGCCGCCGAACAGGCCCTGGATGATGTCGCGGATGCGCGCGTCGCCGAGCCACTCGTGGTCGGCCCGGTCGGCGATCACCTCGTGCCGGATGGTGGCCTTCGGGTCCAGCGAGTCGTGCTGGGTGAGGACCGCCATCTGCAGGCCGCCGGAGTGGGTGATCCGCCCGCTGTCCGGCTCCTCCAGCTTGGCCAGCATCCGGATCAGGGTGGTCTTGCCGTCACCGTTGCGGCCGACGACGCCGATCCGGTCGCCCTCGCTGACGCCGAGGCTGACCCCGTCGAGCAGGGCCCGGGTGCCGTAGACCTTGCTGACGGACTCGATGGTGGCGAGGTTGACGGCCACTGCTGCGCGCTCCTGAGCTAGACAGACCCCGGGTGTGCACCCCCGGGTATCCGTCCAAGCCTAGTCGAGCGGCCGTCGGGGCCGACGGCCTCAGTGGGCGGCGTCCAGCCGGGCCCGCTGATCCTCCGTCAGCTCCAGGTCGAGGGCGGCCAGGCTCTCGTCCAGCTGGGCCACCGAGGAGGCGCCGGTCAGCGGGATCACCGGGACCTCGCCGCCGAGCAGCCAGGCCAGCACCACCTGGTTGTGGGTCGCGCCGGTCTCCTTCGCGACCTGGTCCAGCACCGCGCTCCGGGCCCGGGTGCCGGCGTGGTCGAAGGACGGGTCCAGCGGCTTGGCCGTCTCGTTGCCGTAACTGCCGCCCAGCAGCGGGGAGTAGGCGACCATCGCCAGCTCCGGGTTGGCCCGGACGTAGGAGAGCAGGTCGCCGACCACCACGCCCGCGTCGCCGTCCGGGGAGAGCGGGCTGGGGCGGTCGGCCCGGCGGCGGAAGTAGCTGTGGCTGTACTGGAGCACCTCGTACCCGGCCAGGCCGCGCGCTGCCGCCAGGTGGCGGGCCCGTTCGACCTGCCAGGACCAGTGGTTGCTGACGCCCAGCAGGCCGACCGTGCCCTCCGCCACCAGCTTGCCGAAGGCGCCCACCGTCTCGGCGAGCTCCACCGTCGGGTCCTGGACGTGGGCGTAGAGCAGGTCCAGCTTCTCCACCCCGAGCCGCTGCCGGCTCTCCTCGGCCTCCTGCCGGATCGCCGCCGCCGACAGGCCCTCGCGGTTCTCCACGTAGCCGGTGCCGGCCGCCTTCGGGCGGGCGCCCAGCTTGGTGGCGATCACCACCTCGTCGGTGATGCCCCGGCTGCGCCGCCAGTGGCCGAGCACCCGCTCGCTGGCGCCGCCCCGGCTGCCGTCCAGCCAGTAGGCGTAGTTGTTGGCGGTGTCGACGAAGGTGCCGCCGGCCTCGACGAAGCGGTCCAGCACCGCGAAGGCGGTGGCCTCGTCGGTGCGGGTGCCGAACAGCATCGCGCCCAGGCTGAGGACGCTGACCTCGCGGCGGTGCTGCGGGTCGGTGCCGATGGTGCGGTAGCGCATGGCGGAGCTCTCCCCGTTCTCACGGCCCGTCAGCTGCGGGCCCGTGGGAACGAGTCTGGAAGCTGGAGCGCGCTCCAGGTCAACAAGCGGAGGTCAGGCAGAGGTCTGGACCGCCGCCCCCGGCACCGGGCCGTGGGTGACGTGCGCGGCCCGGCAGGTGCCGGAGTCGCGCAGGGCCCGGGCGATGCCCTCGGCCGCCTCCGCGTCCTTGGCCAGGAAGGCCGTGGTCGGGCCGGAACCGGAGACCAGCGCGGCCAGCGCGCCCGCCTCGGTGCCCGTCCGCAGGGTCTCGGCCAGCGAGGGGCGCAGCGAGACGGCGGCGGCCTGGAGGTCGTTGGCCAACGCCCCGGCCAGGGCCGTCGGGTCGCCCTCGGCCAGGGCGGCGAGCAGCGCCGGGTCGGCGTCGGGGGTGGTCACCTCCGCGGAGGTGCAACCGGTGCCCGCCTCGGCCCGCAGCCGGTCGCACTCGCGGAACACCGCCGGGGTGGACAGCCCGCCGTCGGCCACCGCGAAGACCCAGTGGAAGGTGCCCTCGACCGGCAGCGGGGTCAGGATCTCGCCCCGGCCCCGGCCCAGCGCCACCCCGCCGAGCAGCGCGAACGGCACGTCCGAGCCCAGCTCGGCGGCCAGCTCGTGCAGCACCTCGGCGGGGGTGTCCAGCTTCCACAGGGCGTCGCAGGCCACCAGCGCGGCGGCCCCGTCGGCACTGCCGCCGGCCATGCCGCCCGCCACCGGGATGGCCTTCTCGATGTGCAGCGCGACGTTTGCCTCGATGCCGTGGTGGGCGGCCAGCGCGTACGCCGCCCGGGCGGCGAGGTTGGAGTCGTCCAGCGGCACCTGGTCCGAGCCGGGGCCCTCGCAGGTCAGCGTGACGCCCTCGCCCTGACGGGCCGTCACCAGGTCGCCGAGGGCGACCGCGAAGAACACGTTGGCCAGGTCGTGGAAGCCGTCGGGGCGCAGACCGCCCACGCCCAGCTGCACGTTGACCTTGGCGGGCACCCGTACGGTGATCACTGGGCGGCCTCCGCCTTCGGCTTGTGCTCGGCGATCGCCGCGAACTGCTCCACCGTCAGCATTTCGCCGCGCAGGGTGTGGTCGATGCCCGCCCCGCGCAGCGCCTCCTCGGCGGCGGCCGGCGAGCCGGCCCAGCCGGCCAGCGCGGCCCGCAGGGTCTTGCGGCGCTGCGCGAAGGCCGCGTCCACCACGGCGAAGACCTCCTGCCGGGTGGCGGTGGTCCGCGGCGGCTCGCGGCGGATCAGCGAGACCAGACCCGAGTCGACGTTCGGCGCGGGCCAGAACACGTTGCGGCCGATGGCGCCGGCCCGCTTCACGTCCGCGTACCAGTTGGCCTTCACGGACGGGACGCCGTAGACCTTGTTGCCCGGCTTGGCGGCGAGGCGGTCGGCGACCTCGCTCTGCACCATCACCAGGGTGCGCTCGATGCTCGGGAAGGTGGCCAGCATGTGCAGCAGCACCGGGACGGCCACGTTGTAGGGGAGGTTGGCCACCAGCGCGGTGGGCGGCGGGCCCGGCAGCTCGGTGACCTCCATCGCGTCGCTGAGCACCAGGTCGAAGCGGTCGGCCCGCTCCGGCATCCGGGCCGCCACGGTGGTCGGCAGGTGCTGCGCCAGCAGCGGGTCGATCTCCACCGCCGTGACGTGCTCCGCCACCTCCAGCAGCGCCAGCGTCAGCGAGCCCAACCCCGGCCCGACCTCCACCACCGCGTCCTCGGCCGTCACCCCGCCCGCCCGGACGATCCGCCGCACGGTGTTCCCGTCGATGACGAAGTTCTGCCCGCGCTGCTTGGTCGGCTTCACCCCGAAGGCGGCGGCGAGCTCGCGGATGTCCGCGGCGCCCAGCAGGTGGGTGGTGTCGGGGGCGGTGGGTTCTTCGGTGCTGCTCACCCGGCAAGGATACGGGCGATCAGTAGCCGAAGGCGCGGGCCGTGTTGGCGGCGATGGCGGTGGCGAGCTCGTCCTCGTGCAGGCCCAGGGTGTCGGCCATCGAGCGGAGGGTGACCGGGATGAGGTACGGGGCGTTGGGGCGGCCTCGGTAGGGGTGGGGGGTGAGGAAGGGCGCGTCGGTCTCGATCAGGACGCGGTCGAGGGGGGTGACGGCGAGGGCGTCGCGCAGGGGCTGGTTGGCCTTGAAGGTGACGGGGCCGGCGAAGGAGAGGTACCAGCCGTGCTCGGCGCAGACCTTGGCCATGGCGGCGTCGCCGGAGTAGCAGTGGAAGACGGTGCGCTCGGGGGCGCCCTCCTCCAGCAGGACGGAGATGACGTCCTCGTGGGCATCGCGGTCGTGGATGACCAGGGCCTTGCCGTGCCGCTTGGCGATCTCGATGTGGCGGCGGAAGGACTCCTTCTGGATGTCCACGCCCTCGGGGCCGGTGCGGAAGTAGTCGAGGCCGGTCTCGCCGACGGCGAGCACCTGCGGGAGGGCGGCCAGCGCGTCGATCTCGGCCAGGGCGGCTTCGAGGGCGGGCGAGCCGCCGGGGGTCCGGCGCTGGCCGGACCACCCGTCGGGGTCGCCGAGGACGAGGCGGGGCGCCTCGTTGGGGTGCAGCGCGACGGCCGCGTGGACCTGCTCGAACTCCGCCGCCAGCGCGGCGGCCCAGCGGGAGCCGGGCACGTCGCAGCCGACCTGCACGACCGTGGTCACCCCGACCGAGGCGGCCCTGGCCAGGCCCTCCGCGGGGGTGCCGGACTGCATGTCCAGGTGGGTGTGCGAGTCGGCCACCGGCACCGCGAGCGGTGCCGGCAGCGGCGGCGGGGTCGAGCGGTCGTCGGCCATCAGGCTGCGGGCTTCTCTTCCAGGCGGGGGAACAGGATGTCGCCCTTGACCACGGTGGCGCCGGCGGGCAGCCGGCCCCAGTCCGCGACGGTGGCGATGGTCTGGTCGCGGAGCTGGCCGAGCGACTCCTCCGCGCCGAGCGACTCCCAGAGCTTCTGGGCGGTGGTCGGCATCAGCGGGTTGAGCAGCACGGCGGTGGCCCGCAGCGCCTCGGCGGCGGTGTAGAGGATGGTGGCGAGACGGGCCTGCCCCTCGGCGGACTCGTCCTTGGCGACCTTCCACGGCTCCTGCTCGGTGAGGTAGCCGTTGACCTGCTTGATGAACTCGAAGACGGCCGCGATGCCGCCCGCGAAGTCCAGCTCCTCGCCGATCTTCTGGTCGGCGGCCTGAGTGGCCGTCACCAGCCCGGCCGCGACGGCGGCTTCGGCCTCGCCGGCCGCCGTGGCGGCGGGCAGCTTCCCGTCGAAGTACTTGCCGACCATGGCCGCCACCCGGGAGGCCAGGTTGCCGAAGTCGTTGGCCAGCTCGGAGGTGTACCGGGCGGAGAAGTCCTCCCAGGAGAACGAGCCGTCGGTGCCGAACGGGATGGCCCGAAGGAAGTAGTAGCGGTAGGCGTCCACGCCGAAGTGCGAGGTCAGGTCCTGCGGGGAGATGCCGGTCAGGTTCGACTTGGACATCTTCTCGCCGCCGACCATCAGCCAGCCGTTGGCGACGACCCGCTTGGGCAGCGGCAGCCCGGCGGCCATCAGCATGGCCGGCCAGATCACCGCGTGGAAGCGCAGGATGTCCTTGCCGACCAGGTGCACCGAGGCGGGCCAGAGCTCAGCGAAGCGCTCCGGGTCGGAGCCGTAGCCGGCGGCGGTGATGTAGTTCTGGAGCGCGTCGACCCAGACGTAGAGGACGTGCTTCTCGTCCCAGGGCAGCGGGACGCCCCAGTTGAAGGTGGAGCGGGAGATCGAGAGGTCCTTGAGGTCCTGCTCGACGAAGCGCAGCACCTCGTTGCGGGCCGAGGCGGGCTGGATGAAGTCCGGGTTGGCCGCGTAGAACTCCAGCAGCTGCGGGCCGTAGGCGGAGAGCCGGAAGAAGTAGTTCTCCTCCTCCAGCCACTCGACCGGGCGCTTGTGCACCGGGCAGAGCTTCTCGTCCTCGGTGGCACCGGGGAGCAGCTCGCCGGGGAGCTTGTACTCCTCGCAGCCCACGCAGTACGGGCCGGAGTAGCCGCCCTTGTAGATCTCGCCCTTGTCGAACAGGTCCTGGACGAACTCCTGGACCCGGTCGGTGTGGCGCTTCTGGGTGGTGCGGATGAAGTCGTCGTTGGCCACGTTCAGGTGCTCCCAGAGCGGCTTCCACTCCTGCTCGACCAGCCGGTCGCACCACTCCTGCGGGGTCACGCCGTTGGCGTCCGCCGTCCGCATGATCTTCTGGCCGTGCTCGTCGGTACCGGTCAGGTACCACACCTTCTCGCCGCGCTGGCGGTGCCAGCGGGTGAGGACGTCCCCGGCGACGGTGGTGTACGCGTGGCCCAGGTGCGGGCGATCGTTCACGTAGTAGATCGGGGTGGTGACGTAGTAGGCCGAGTTCGATGCCTCGGTGGTGCTGTGCTCTGCAGTGGCCGCCATGGCCGAAATCTTAGCGGCGCGAAGGAACCACCCTCGACTCGTTAAAGGCGGGGGTGGTTCCGGGACGGGGGACGGCTGCGGAGGGTCAGGCGGCGCGGCCGAAGAGCGAGCGCAGCCAGGTGCGGAAGGAGCGGTGCGGGAGCCTGGTCACCGTACGCTCGGGCTCGGCGTGGGAGGCGTAGCCGGGCGAGGAGTGCCAGTTGTGCTCGGCGGTGGCCACCCGGCCCTCGCGCATGATCCGCACGGTGTGGCCGCCGCAGCCGGGGCAGGTGGGCTTGAGCAGCGGGGACGGGACCCGGACGCCGTTGGCGTGGTACTCGATCACGGTGTGACCGTCCCGGGCGATGTGGTGCTCGATCCGGTACCCCTGCTCCCAGCCGTAGCCGCAGCTGAGGCAGGCGAAGGAGTACGCCTCGTGGACGACCTCCACCGGGACGTGCTTGGTGAACTGCGTGCTGGCCGGGGTGGTGGTCGGGGTGCCGATCGTGTCGCTCATGGCCGTCTCCCAGCGCCCGCCGGGCGCTCGCCCGGCTCGGGTCTTTCCATCTCAGGGAATGCCCGGGGCCCGTGCTCCGCCAACCGGCTTGCCGAACCTTGGTGCCGAATTGGAGAGCCTTGTACGACAAGCGGGTGAAAGCTTCAACGAGCCTTGGCTTTACCCAGTGCTCCCTCCACGGTACGCGCCCGGGAACGTCGCTGCTCAGCCACCGTTTGCGCGCTGTTCGCGCGCCCCCCGGCGCTCGTCGGCAGCGCGGTTCAACCGGCGTGCTTGGCGGCCACCACGGCGTCGAAGACCTCGCGCTTGGGCAGCCCCAGTTCGGCCGCCACCGAGGCGATGGCCTCCTTGCGGCGCTCCCCCGCGGCCTCCTCGCGCAGGGCCACCAGCCGGGCCAGCTCGGCCGGGGTGTGCTCCTGCGGCGGGGCCGGCGGGGCGCCCGCCACCACCACGGTGATCTCGCCCTTGACGCCCTCCGCCGCCCAGGCGGCCAGCTCGGCCAGCGGGCCGCGCCTGACCTCCTCGTAGGTCTTGGTGAGCTCGCGGCAGACCGCGGCCGGGCGGTCGGCGCCGAGGGCCTCGGCCATCGCGGCCAGCGCCTCGGCGATCCGGTGCGGGGCCTCGAAGAAGACCATCGTACGGGGCTCGGCCTTGAGCTCGGCCAGGGTGCGGGCCCGGTCGCCGTTCTTGCGGGGCAGGAAGCCCTCGAAGGTGAAGCGGTCCACCGGCAGGCCGGACAGGGCCAGGGCGGTCAGCACGGCCGAGGGGCCGGGCACCGCGGTGACCTTGATGCCGGCCGCCACCGCCGCGTCCACCAGGCGGTAGCCCGGGTCGGAGACGGAGGGCATCCCGGCGTCCGTCACCAGCAGCACCCGGGAGCCGTTCTTCAGCGCCTCCACCAGCTCGGGGGTGCGGCCGACCTCGTTCCCCTCGAAGTAGGAGACCACCCGCCCGGTGGGCTCCACCCCGAGCGCCTGGGTCAGCCGGCGCAGCCGCCGGGTGTCCTCGGCGGCGATCACGTCGGCCGAGCCGAGCTCGGTCAGCAGCCGGGGCGGCGCGTCCGCCACGTCGCCGATGGGGGTTCCTGCAAGCACCAGTACGCCAGTCACCCGCCCATCCTCCCAGACCCGGGGAGAGCGGTCAGGAATGGAGAAGCACCGGTGGCCGGGTGGCCCGTAGCGTGATCACCACGGAAAGCAGTACGGACCGCACCGAGGAGAAACACCATGAAGGCTCACGTCAGCTCGATCCTGCTCGGCGTCCGGGACATGGACCGGGCCAAGGAGTTCTACACCGAGGGCCTCGGCTGGAAGATCAAGAACGACTTCGGCATCTCGGTCTTCTTCGAGTCGGACGGCGCCTCGCCGGTCGGCTTCTACGGCCGCGAGGGCCTGGCCGGCCTGGTGGGCACCTCCGCCGAGGGCAGCGGCTTCAGCGGGCTGGTGCTGACCTACGTGGTGCGCAGCGAGGCCCGGGTCGACGAGGTGATGGCCGAGGCCGCCAAGGCCGGCGCCACCGTCCTCAAGCCGGCCGGCGCGCTGCCCTGGGGCGGCTACGGCGGCACCTTCGCCGACCCGGACGGCTACGTCTGGAGCCTCGGCTACAGCGCCCAGGGCGAGGACCAGCCGTACGCCGAATAGCCCTCGCCCCGCCACCCGAACCGACACCGCGTCAGGAGTACGGACCATGAAGTTCCTCGCCACCGTCGAACCACCCGAGCCCATGCGGGGGCTGGAGGTGCCGCCCGAGGTGGTGGCGGCGCTCGGCGGGGGCGCCCGGCCGCCGGTGGTGATCACGGTCGAGGGGCACTCCTGGCGCAGCCGGGTGGCCGTCCTGCGCGGCCGTCACCTGCTCGGGCTCAGCAACGCCAACCGGCGGGCGGCCGGCGTGGAGATCGGCGAGGAGGTCGAGGTGGAGCTGGAGCTCGACACCGAACCGCGGACGGTCGAGCTGCCGGACGACTTCGCCGCGGCGCTGGACGCCGAGCCGGCCGCCCGCGCCGCGTACGACCTGCTCACCGACAGCCGCAAGCGCCAGCACGTCCGCACGGTCGAGGGCGCCAAGAAGCCCGAGACCCGGCGGAGTCGGATCGAGAAGGCCGTCGCCACCCTGCGCGGCTGACCGAGGTCCCTTTATTTGGTGACGAATCGGGCAGCTTTGCGGCGGGCCATTGTCTTGGTGGGGGGCGCCCCTACGATGTGGCGGGTGAGCGGCGAGAAGGGTCCCGAGGGACCGGTTGGCGTAGACCACTCGGAGGCGGGCGCGGTTGCGCTGCTGGACGAGGCGGTGGCGGTACCGGGGCCCCGGGACGGCGAAGAGGGCGCGTCGGGCTGGCGCCGGGCGCTGGAACGGCTCGGACACCGGGCGGCCGAGCCCGTCCCGGTGGCCGAACGGCTGGTGCCGCCGATGCCGGACGGCCCGAAGGTGACGCCCCGTCGGGTGGCGCCCTCCCCCGTGCTGCTCTCGCTCGGGCTGCGGCTGCCGGACGCGCTCTGGTCCTGGCTCTGCCGCTGGGCCGGCTGGCTGGGCCCGGTCGCGGTGGCGGTCTTCGCCGGGGTGCTGCGGTTCTCCGGGCTGAGCGGCCCGCACTCGTTGATCTTCGACGAGACCTACTACGCCAAGGACGCGTACTCGCTCTGGCAGGTGGGCTACGAGACCAGCTGGCCGGACGACGCCAACACCAAGATCATGGCGCCGCAGCAGTCCATCCCGTTCCGCGAGGACCCGTCGTACATCGTCCACCCGCCGGTCGGGAAGTGGATGATCGGGCTGGGCGAGCAGCTGTTCGGGATGAACCCCTTCGGCTGGCGGTTCGTGGTGGCGGTGCTCGGCACCCTCTCGGTGCTGATGATCGCCCGGATCGGACGCCGGCTGTTCCGCTCCACGCTGCTGGGCTGCGTGGCCGGCCTGCTGCTCGCGGTGGACGGGCTGCACTTCGTGATGAGCCGGTCGGCGCTGCTCGACCTGGTGGTGATGTTCTGGTGCCTGGCGGCCTTCGGCTTCCTGCTGCTGGACCGGGACCGCACCCGGGGTCTGATCGCCCGTCGGCTGGAGCAGGGCGGGAAGCCCGACGCCTGGTGGTTCGTCGGGGTGCGGCCGTACCGGATCGCGGCCTGGGTCTGCGTCGGGCTGACCTCGGCGACCAAGTGGAGCGGGATCTACGTCGCGGTCGCCTTCCTGCTCCTCGGCGTCTGCTGGGACTACGGCGCCCGCAAGGCGGCCGGCTCCAGGAACCCGCTGGGCTTCGCCCTGTGGGACCTCGCGTTCGCCGGCCTGGTGATGCCGCTGATCGCCGTCGTCGTCTACGTCGCCTCCTGGACCGGCTGGTTCGCGTCCTCCCGGGGCTACGGGCGGGACTGGGCGGCACACCGGGCGGGGCTGTCGCCCGACACCGTGTTCGGCGTCGAGATGCCGTTCCAGTTCGGCATGAGCTGGGTGCCGGAGTCGCTGCGCAGCCTCTGGCACTACCACGCGACCATGTACGACTTCCACGTCGGCCTGACCAGCCCGCACACCTACCAGTCGAACCCGTGGAGCTGGCTGCTGGTCGGCCGCCCGGTCTCCTTCTTCTACGAGTCCCCGAAGATGGGCCAGTCGGGCTGCAAGGTCAGCGAGTGCGCCACCGAGGTGCTCGGCATCGGCACGCCGCTGCTCTGGTGGACCGGGATCGTGGCGGTGCTCTACTGCCTGTACCGCTGGGTGGCCCGGCGGGACTGGCGGGCGGGCGCGATCCTCTGCGGCCTGGCCGCGGGGTACCTGCCCTGGTTCATGTACCAGGAGCGGACGATCTTCCTGTTCTACGCGGTGGTCTTCGTCCCGTTCCTGGTCCTGGCGGTGACCATGATGCTCGGCGCGCTGATCGGGCCGGCCACCGCGAGCCGGGACCGGCGGCTGATCGGCGGCACGGCGGCCGGGGTGATCGTGCTGCTGGTGATGTGGAACTTCGCCTACTTCCTGCCGATCTTCAGCGGCCGCACCATCCCGATGGACGACTGGCGCAGCCGGATGTGGTTCAACACCTGGATCTGACCGGCTCCGTACCAGCTCTGCAACAACGGGCGGGTGGATCGCCCACGCACCGTTGACCTCGGCTTATGGTGGGCTGGACCTGCCATGACCATCGGGGGAACAGCACCATGCACACGGGCGTGAAGATAGGGATCGGCGTCGTGGGCGCCGGCATGCTCGGCGTGGCCGGGCTCGGCGCGTACAACATCTACGACTCGGTCTCCGACGGCTCCAAGGACTCCGCGCCGAAGGTGCGCACCGTGGTGGCCGAGGCCCCGGCGGCAGACCTGGCCGCGACCGGCGCGAAGGCCTTCCTGGAGGCCTGGGCCAAGGGTGACTACGAGGCCGCCGGGAAGCTCACCGACAAGCCGGACACCGCCAACACCGAACTGCGCAACTTCCAGGACCGCCTGAAGCCGAGCGCGATCACCCTGACCCCCGGCGGGGCCCCGACCGCCGCGCCCTCGCCGTCCGCGTCGGCCTCGGCATCGGCCTCCGCCGCCCCCGCCGCGGGTGGCGGCACCAGCGTGCCGCTGACCTTCAAGGCCAAGGTGGAGTTCGCCGGGGTCGCCGGCGCCTGGACCTACGAGGGCCGGCTCAACCTGGTCAAGATGAGCGACGGCAAGGCGGCCGTGCAGTGGGCGTCGAGCGTGCTCAACCCGAAGCTCAAGCCCGGTGAGATCGCCGACATCAAGCCGATCACCGCCAAGGTCACCGGTGTGGTGGACCGCAAGGGCAGGAAGCTCAACTCGCCGACCCTGAACGGCCTGCTGGCCAACATCAAGCCGGCCGAGGTGAACCCGGGCGACGCCGGCACCGGCGTGGTGATCACCAAGGCGAACGGCTCCCAGGAGACGCTCTTCACCATCACCGAGCCGAAGGCGGGCGCGGCCGCCAAGGTGACCCTGGACGCGACCCTCCAGGCCGAGGCCGAGAAGGCCGTGCAGACCGCCTCCGACAACGGCAGGCTCCCGGCCTCGCTGGTCGCGATCGAGCCCTCCACCGGCAACATCCTGGCCATCGCCAACGCCCCCGCCACCGGCCAGAACCGTGCCTTCCTGGCCGCCATCGCCCCCGGCTCGACCATGAAGGTGGTCTCGGTGGCCGCCTTCCTCGAGGCCGGTGTGAAGCCGGACGACGTGGTGGCCTGCCCGGAGACGCTGAACGTGTCCGGCCGCACCTTCAAGAACGACTTCGACGGTGACCACTCGGACTACAAGCTCTCCCAGGACTTCGCCCAGTCCTGCAACACCGCCATGATCAAGAAGGGCCAGGAGGTCCTGAAGAACGGCGACATGGAGACGCTGGCCCGGGACGCCTTCGGGATCGGCCCGACCTGGAAGACCGGTCTGCCGCTCGCCCCGGCCAGCGCCCCGGTGCCCAACGGCGCCACCGAGCGGGCCGCCCAGATGATCGGCCAGGGCAAGATCACCATGAACGCCCTGACCATGGCCTCGGTCTCCGCCACCGTGCAGAACGGCACCTTCAAGCAGCCGATCCTGGTCCCCGGCTACGAGCAGCAGAGCGCCGCCAAGACCCTCTCCCCCTCCACCCTGTCCGGGCTGCGCCAGATGATGAACCTGACGGCCACCCAGGGCACCGCCGCCAACGTGATGCGCGGCATCACCGCCAACGCGGGTGCCAAGACCGGCACCGCCCAGGTGGACGGCCAGAAGGACGACAACAGCTGGTTCACCGCCTACCGCGGCAACCTCGCGGTGGCCGCCGAGGTCGGCGGCGGCGGCCACGGCGCGGCCGCGGCCGGGCCGGCGGCGGCCGCGGTCCTCAAGCTCGGCAACGGCTGACCGGGCCGACCGGGGGGCTGACCCTCCGTCAGAGCGGGCTCCGCACCGGGTGTGCGGGGCCCGCCGGGCCGGCCGCGAAGGCCCGCAGCAGGTTCTCGGTGACCCGGCGGGTGAAGGCCCCGGCCCGGTGGTCCATGCCGTGGTCGGCCCTCCCGCCGCCCGGGCCGTTCGCGTCCAGCGCCTCGACCCAGCGCATGGTGCCGGTGGCGAAGACGGCGGCCCCGCCCGGGGTCGTGTAGTACGCCGAGTCGGCGTACGAGCGGCGGCCCTCGCAGACCACCGGGGAGCGGGAGACCAGCTCGATCGGCCCCGGCGTCGGCCGGTCGGCGGGGAGCACCCGGTCGTACTCGACCCCGACCAGGTGCGGGAAGGAGTCCCCCGCCTGCGCGCCGGTGCCCTCCAGCAGCCAGTGCCCGGGGTTGCTCACCACGTACGGGGCGTCCACCGGGTAGCCGTCGTAGATCACGCCGAGCAGGGAGCTCTCCGGGTCGGCGCCCGGCCCTTCCCGGAAGTCGCAGGTGGCGGGCCGGCCGGCCCGGAAGCCCGGGTCGTCCCGGTAGTCGCTCTTCCAGCAGACCACGGTGCGGTCCTCGCCCAGCGGCGAGGACTCGTACCGGACCCGGCGGTAGCAGCAGTTGGCGCCGAGGAAGGCGAGGTTGGTCCCGGCCTCGCGGGCGGCCGTGACGTGGCGGCGCTGCTCGTCGGACCAGTACTCGTCGTGGCCCGGGGAGAGCAGGGCGGTGGCCCCGCGCAGCAGCTCCGGGGAGCGGGCCAGGTCGGGCCCGGTGGTGTAGGCGAGCGGGATGCCCAGCCGCTCGGCCAGGGCGATCAGCGGGGCCTCGTAGACCAGGAACAGCCCCGCCCCGTCGTCGTAGTGGTACGGCCGGTCGAAGCTGACCTCCAGCGCCCGGGTCGCGTAGCCGCCGGTCGGCCCGTTGTAGAGGCTGTGGCCGCCCCACTCGTTGTACGCCTGCCAGGTGGCCACCGCGTTGACCACGACGCTCCGTCCGGCGGTGGAGCGGGAGCGGACGGTGAGCGGGACGTACCGGTGGCCGGTGTCGGCGTCCAGGCGGAGCAGGTAACTGCCCTCCGGCCAGCCGGTGGTGTCCACGGTGGCGCTGCGCGGCCAGGGGGCGCGGACGGTGCGGGTGCGCGGGTCGGTGGTGGCGGCCGGCTGGAGGGTGCCGGGCAGGCGCTCGGAGCGCCAGACCAGCCGGGCCCGGGCTCCGCCGTACCAGCCCGCGCGGTACGCGGAGACGGTGAAGCCGGGCGCCGTGGTGGAGACGTGCAGGCCGAAGGACTCGCCGGGGAGCACGCTGACCCGGTCGGCGTAGCCCTGGACGCCCTCGCGCGGGCCGGGGTCGGTGATCGCCCAATCGGCGTTGCCCGGGCGGGAGTTCTCGTCCTGGACGGGCGACGGGGACGGGGACGGGTCGGGGGCGGTGGGTTCCGGCGCAGGGGAGCCGGCGGCCTGCCCGCAGGCCGTCAGGCCGACGGCCGCGGCGGCGAGTCCGAGGAAGCGTCGGCGTCCGGTCGGGTACGACATGTCCGTATCGTGCCCGGCCGTCGCCCGCCGGCGGCCCGCACCACGCGGACCGTCCGCTCCCCCGCCGGCCCCGCTCACCCGCACGGCGGACCACCCCGGCCGAACTCCGCGAACTCGCCGCCGGGGTCGACCGCGTGGCTCCGCCGCGCCGGGCCGGAGCACCGGTCAGAGCTGAACGCCCGTCAGGATGGTGGTCAGCCGGTCCGGTCTTCGGCGCGGCACCGCGGCGAGCCGGGGCCAGACCACCAGCACCGCCGGGAGCGCCAGGTACCCGAAGCGCCCGGCCGGGGCCAGCGTGAAGGCCACCGCGAGGCCGACCGCGAGCACGTCGCAGGCGTGCACCGCCGAGGTCGGCGGGTAGGCGATCAGCCAGACCGCGACGCCGAAGGCGCCGAGGCAGAGCATCGAGAGCGAGATGGTGTGCCCGGTCGGGCCGAAGCCGGCCAGGATCTTGCCGGGCAGCGGGCTGCCGGCCGGGGTCCGGATGCCGGTCAGGCCGAGCGGGAAGCGGACCACCTGTTCCTGGAGCACCTGGGGGATCGTCAGCAGGTAGGGCAGCACCACGGCCGCCCCGGCGCCCAGGGCGGTGAGGGTGGCCCGGGCCGCCGGGCGCCGCCCGTACAGCCGCCAGAGCAGCAGGGCGGCCACCGGGAGGGCGGGCCAGGCGGTCCACTTGAGGGTGCAGGCCAGGGCGAGCACCAGGCCGGCGGGGACGGCGCGGCCGCGGGCGGCCAGCGCCATGGCGAGGCAGCAGACCCCGATCAGCGGCAGGTCCACCCCGCCGACGGCCAGCGCCAGCGCGATCAGCGGCGAGGCGGTGAGGGCGGCCAACGGCAGCAGGGCGGCGCCCTCCTGGCGCGGGCGGAGCAGCCGGCGGCAGGCCAGCAGGCAGGCCAGGAAGGTGACGGCGAACCAGATCCGGGCGTCCCCGAGCAGGACGCAGACCGGGTTCCCGGTGCCGAGCAGGGCGCGCGGCAGTCCGAAGAGCGCCATCGCCGGGAGGTACGGGTCGTAGTCGGTGACCACCGCCGGGTGCGGCAGGTACGGGCTGCCGGATTCCAGCAGCAGCCGGGCCGAGCGCTCCACCACCATCACCTCGGACTGGTGACGGCCGCTCAGCACCAGCAGCACCAGGGGCACCAGGACGGCCCCCAGCACCGCGACGGCCGCCGCCGCCCTGGCCCCGAGGCGGCCCGGCACGGTGAGGCGGAGCAGCGCGGCCAGCCCGTAGGCGGGGGCGGCGACGGAGCCCCAGAAGACCTGGTTCGGCAGGTCGGAGACCAGCGGGAACGCCGCCGCCCAGCCTGCCGCCACCAGACACCCGAGGACCTGCACCGGTCGGCGCCGGGACAGGCTGCGCCGGGCGGTCCGGGCCGTTCGCTGACCGGGGATCCGGCCACCGGCCAGCGCGGACCGTCCCGCCTCGGGCAGGGCACAGACCGCCTGCTCGGGTACCTCGGGGGATCGGGTGGTGGCCATGCAGGAAGGTTAGGGGGTCGGTTGTGCCCTTCCGTAGAGGAAGGGACAACGGTTTGGTGGAGCTCTGCGGGCGGGTTGTGGGGGTCAGCCGGTCTCGGAGAGCTCGTCGGCCGGGCGGTTCAGCTTGGAGTGCTTGACGCTGTAGCCGAAGTAGACGACCGCGGCGAGCGCCAGGGCGACGCCGAAGAAGAGGTACGTCAGCGGGTGCAGCTTGACGATCAGGTAGACGCAGAAGCCGACGCTGAGCACCGGCACCACCGGGTAGCCCGGCACCTTGAAGCCGCGCGGCAGGTCGGGCTGGGTGCGGCGGAGGATGATCACGCCGACCGAGACCACCGAGAAGGCCACCAGGGTGCCCAGGCTGGTCAGGTCGGTGAGGATGTCCAGCGGCACGAAGGCGGCCAGGGTGGCGACGGCGGCGCCGACCACCAGGGTGTTCCAGACCGGGGTGCCGGAGCGCGGGGAGAGCTCGGCGAACTTCTTCGGCAGCATGCCGTCGCGGCCCATGGAGTAGAGGATCCGGGTCTGGCCGTAGATCACCACGAGGGTGATCGAGAAGATCGAGACGATCGCGCCGACCGCGAAGAGCATCGCGGGCCAGGTCTGCCCGGTGACGTCCTGGAGGATCTGGGCGAGGCCGGCCTCCTGGCCGTCGAACTGCTGCCAGGGCTGGGCGCCGACGGCGGTGATCGCCACGCCGATGTAGAGCAGGGTCACCACCACCAGCGAGATGATGATCGCCATCGGGAGGGTCCGGCGCGGGTCCTTGACCTCCTCGCCGGCGGTGGACACGGCGTCCAGGCCGATGAAGGAGAAGAAGATGCTGGAGGCGGCGGTGCCCACGCCCGCGACGCCGAGCGGCATGAACGGGGTCAGGTTGCCGGAGTGGAAGCCGGTCAGGCCGATCGCGATGAAGAGCACCAGGATGGTGATCTTGATCGCCACCATGGCGGCGTTCACCTTCGCCGACTCGCTCACGCCGCGGATCAGCAGGAAGACCACCATGGCCACCAGGATCACGGCCGGCAGGTTGAAGAACCCGCCGCCGCCGGGCGGGGCCGCCATCCACTCCGGGATGGTGAAGCCGAAGGCCAGGTCGAAGAACTTGTTCAGGTACTCGCCCCAGCTGACCGCGATGGCCGAGGCCGAGACGCCGTACTCCAGCAGCAGGCAGACGCCGACGCCGAAGGCCACCACCTCGCCCAGGGTGGCGTACGCGTAGGAGTAGGAGGAGCCGGAGACCGGGATCGCCGAGGCCATCTCCGCGTAGCACAGGGCGGTGAGGCCCGCGGTGACGGCGGCGATCAGGAAGGAGATCACCACGGCCGGCCCGGCCTCGGGCACCGCGCTGCTGAGCACGAAGAAGATGCCGGTCCCGACGGTCGCCCCGATGCCGATCGAGGAGAGCTGCCAGAGCCCGATCGAGCGCTTCAGGTGGATGCCCGACCTGCCGCCCTCCTCCGGTGCGCCCGGCGGCGGTGCGTCGGCGGCGCCGCTCTCGGCGATCAGTACCGAGACGGGCTTCTTGCGGAACAGGTCGGTGCCCATGGTGCTCAAGGCGGTGGTTCCTTCTAGGCGGGGGAGGGTGTCCTAGGCGGCTGCTCCGGAGCGCTGTGGGGACCGCTGTGGGGGCGGCAATCCGGACCAACCGAACAAAGATGGGACAGTACCCCGGAAGCGCACCAGTCACGCAAACGGTGCGGGACGGGGTCCGCCTTGTACGGATCGTCACATACCGTACGACAAACCGGACACATCGCACGCGGCGGCTTCGCCCGATCGGAGCTATCCGCGCCCTGACGGTGCGTCAGCCCCGGAACAGGTTGTGCCCCACGTCGGAGGGCACCACGTCCTGGACCGGCCTGCTGTCCGGCCCCGGCACCGACTCCCCCGGCACCGGTGCCGTGCCCGTCCGGTGCAGCAGCACCGCGCCGCCCTCGGACCAGATCCGCTGGTAGCCGTTGGTCTCCAGCAGGCGGATCCGGGCCGCCTGCTCGGTGTCCGCGGCGAACGGGAAGGCCCGCTTGTCGGAGCGCATCAGCACGTACTCCCGGCCGCGCGGGGTGCCGTCCACCAGCACCACGTCGGTGCGCGCGGTGAGCTGGGGCGCGACCTGGTTGTCCGCCTCCACCGACGCCCCGTCGGGGATCAGCGCCGCGCCGCGCAGCAGGGCCGCCTCGCTCGGCTTGGCCTGCCAGCCGGCCGGCACCGCCAGCTTGACCACCCCGAAGGGCAGCGCCAGCGCCAGTGAGAGCCCGGCCGCGGCCGCCCCGATCCGCCGGTACGTCCGGGCCTTCGGAGCGCCCTCGGCGCAGAGCCGGCCGAGCACCTCGACGGCGGCGGTGACCAGCACCGGCCAGAGGAAGACGTCGTAGTGCCGGGCGATCGACCAGTGGTTGGGGTTGGAGGAGAGGATCCGCTCGGCCAGCAGCGGGACCGCGCAGAGCGCGGTGGCCGAGCGCAGCGGCAGGGCCAGGGTGGTGACGAGCAGCCAGAGCAGCAGCAGCGGCTTGAGCGGGGCGTCGAAGGCGGCCCGCACCAGGAGCAGCGGATCGCCCAGGACGTTGCGCAGGGCGTCGCCGCCGTCGGTGCCGAGGGCGGCGTAGTTCCAGTAGTAGCCGGGCTCGCCGCCCATGGCCGGGATCAGCCAGCCGACCGTGACGGCGGCCGCCACCGGTCCGGCCACCAGCAGGCCGAGGCCGGTGAGCAGCCCGCGCCGGTCGCCGTCGCGGCGGGCCCGCAGCGCCAGCACCAGCCCGTAGGCGGCCACCACCAGGCCGAGGTCCTCCTTGGTGCAGCAGAGCAGCACCGCCGCCACCAGCACCCCGCCGTACCGGCGGGCCTGGCCGCGCTCGAACATCAGCAGGGTGAGCGGGGCGGCGAAGGCCACCTCGTGGAAGCCGCCGCGGGCGGCCACCAGCAGCGGCCAGCCCAGTACGTACACCAGCCCGGTGAGGTCCACCGCGCGCCGGGCGGTGCGCGGGTCGGCGGCGGCGAAGCTCCGGGCGGCGATCCGGCGGGCCAGCGGCACCCCGGCGGCGAACAGCAGGGCCTGACCGAGGATCAGCGAGCGCGGGTCGTCCCAGATCCAGTAGAGCGGGGCGAGCAGGGCCAGCACCGGGGAGAAGTGGTCGCCCAGCAGCGAGAAGCCGGGCGGGAACTCGTGGTGATAGGTCTTCAGGGAGGAGACCGGCAGCCCGAAGTGGGCGTAGCCGCGCACGCCCTGGTCGAAGATGCCGAGGTCGAAGCCGCCGAGCTGGACCGAGCTCCACTGCTGGAGGCCGATCGCCAGCAGCACCAGGAAGCCGCCGACCGCGGTGGCCGGCCCCCGGTACCGGGGGTCCCGCCACCACGCGGCGGCGGGCGGCGCCCCGGTCGGTCGGACGGCGGTCGGCGCGGGGCGCACGGCGGGTGAGGTCACGTCAGCTCTGCTCGGTCAGCACGGGTACGGCGGGGGCGGCCGACAGGCCGGCGGGCCGACGCAGGCGGCGGTGCAGCCGCACCGCCGTGACGCCGAGCACGGCGAGGCCGAGCAGCGGGTAGGGCGAGGCCGGCACCTGCCACCACGGCTCGATGCCGAGACCGCTGCGTTTGGGCACGACCCACAGGGTATGCGAGAAGAACACCAGGGCGGTGGCACCGAGCGCCCAGGCCCAGCGGCGGTCCCGCCAGGGCAGCGCCCGGGCCGACTCCTGGGCGGCCTCGGCGCCGAGCAGCACCAGCAGCGGGACGCACCAGACCCAGTGGTGGCTCCAGCTGATCGGCGAGATCAGCACGCCGGTCAGCGCGACCGTGACCACGCCCCAGGCCTCGGCACGGCGGAGCACCCGGGCCGAGCGGCCCGCCAGCATGGCCAGGGTGAAGCCGGCCAGCGCGACCAGGAGCCCGGCGGCCAGGCCGGTGAGGCCGGGCTGGTTGGTGGAGAGCAGGCGGGCGACCATGCCGCGCACCGACTGGTTGTCCACCAGCTCGGTGACGCCCACCCGGCGGGAGTCCCAGAGGTGTTCGGTCCAGAAGCCGAGGGAGTCGCCGGGGAGCACCACCGCGCCGAACAGCACGGTGGCGGCGAAGACCCCGCCGGAGACCAGGGCGGCCCGGATCCGGCCGGTCAGCAGCAGGTAGACCGCGAAGACGCCGGGGGTGAGCTTGATGCCCATCGCCAGGCCGATGCCGACGCCCTTGAGCCGGTGGCCGTCGGCCCGGGTGAGGTCCCACAGGACGAGGCAGGCCAGCAGCAGGTTGATCTGCCCGTACTGGAAGGTGGTGTAGACGGGCTCCAGGAAGACCCCGGCGCCGGTGGCCAGCAGCAGCGCGGCCGGACGGTCCACCCGGCGGGGCCAGCCGACCAGCTTGAAGGAGAGGTGCACCAGCAGGGCCAGCAGGGCCACGTTGGCCAGGGTGACCAGCACCCGCAGCAGCGAGACGTCGAACCAGCCGGCCGGCACGAAGAGCATCGCCGCGAACGGCGGGTAGGTCGCCGCCAGGTCCCAGCCCGGCAGCCGCATCGCGTACAGGTCCCGCCCGTCGGCGACGGCCTCGCCCTCGGCCCGGTAGACCAGCATGTCCACCATGTTGAAGCCGTGCAGGTGGCGCACCACGGCGAAGGCCGAGAGCAGCACCACGGCCGCGCAGAGCGCGGACCCGACCGTCAGCCGTGCGCCCCGGTCAGCCACGCCGCCCCGCAGCCCTGCGGCGGATACGGCTGGTTCTGGCACATGACGGCATGGAACATCCCCCTGGGAGCGGAAAGAACCGAATCACCCTAACGGAGCCTCCGGGACCGGGCGGTGACTCCCGCCACACCGGCTGTCACAGCTCTGTCACCGGTTGATGAGAGCGTCTCAGCCACCGTTCAGCACCGCCTGCATGACGGACCGTGCGATCGGCGCGGCCAGTCCGCCGCCGGTCACGTCGGTGGCGGCGCTGTCGGCGATGACCACCGCGACGGCCACCGGGGGCACCGCGGAGGAGCCGCCCGGCCTGGCCCAGGAGATGAACCAGGCGTACGGGACGCCGGAGTTGTCCACCCCCTGCTGGGCGGTGCCGGTCTTGCCGCCGACGGTGGCGCCGGGGATCCGGGCGTTGCGGCCGGTGCCGTTCTCCACCACGTCGGTCATCAGCTGCTGCACCTGGCCGGCCACCTGCGGGGTGACCGCCTGCCGGTAGACGGTGGGCTTCATCACCTGGACCGAGGTGCCGTCGGACTTGGCCAGCCGGTCCACCAGCTGGGGGTGCATCACCGTGCCGTTGTTGGCGATCCCGGCCGCGACCATCGCCATCACCAGCGGGGTGGCGGCGGTGTCGTACTGGCCGATGGAGGAGAGCGCGACCTGCGAGGCGTTCATCTCGGTGTCGAAGTTGGACCGGGCGGCGCGCACCGGGATGTCCAGCTTGGCGTCGTTGAAGCCGAAGGACTCGGCCGTGGCGGTCATCTTCGCCAGGCCGACCTGGGTGCCGAGCCAGCCCATCACGGAGTTGCAGGAGAGCACCATGGCCCGGTCCAGCGACTGGCCCGGCGAGTCGCAGGCGGTGGTGTCGTTGACCAGCTCGGTGGTGGTGCCCGGCATCACGAAGGGGTACGGGGCGCCGGTCGGGGCGTTGATGTCGGTGACCACGCCGTTGGCCAGCGCGGCCGCCGAGGTGACCACCTTGAAGGTTGAGCCGGGCGGGTAGATCTGACGGAGCGCCCGGTTGAGCATCGGCTGGTTCTTGTCGGCCTGCAGCCTGTTCCAGGCGTCCTGGTCGGCGCCGGAGGAGCCGGCGAAGCTGCCCGGGTCGTAGGAGGGGGTGGAGGCCAGCGCCAGGATCCGCCCGGTGGCCGGCTCGATCGCGGCGACCGCCCCGGTCTGCCCGCCGAGGCCCTTGAGCGCCGCCTGCTGGGCCGCCTTGCTGATGGTGGTGTAGACGTCGCCGCCGGGGTTCTGCTTGCGGGCGATCTCGTCCCAGAGCGCCCAGCTCGCCAGCCGGGGGTCGGTGCCCGAGAGCAGGTCGTCGTCCACGCCCTCGATCTGGGTGTTGCCGTAGGTCTGCGAGGAGTACCCGGTGACGGCCGCGTACGCCGGGCCGTCGGTGTAGGTGCGCTTGTACGCGTACCGGCCGCCGGTCTCCGCCGAGCCGGTGACCGGGTCGGCGCCGACCAGGATGTTGCCGCGCGGCTGGGCGTAGCGCTGGATGGTCTCGCGCTGGTTGGCCGGGTTGTCGTCCAGTTCCTGGGCCTCGAAGACCTGGACGTAGCTGGCCTGGCCGATCAGCGCCAGGATCAGCAGCAGGCAGAAGGTGCCGGCCCGGCGGCCGGTGGTGGAGATGCCCGGCAGGCCCTGCGGGCCGCCGGTGGAGGTGGCGCCCTGACGGCGTCTCGGTCTCACTCCTGGGCCTCCGAGGCCTCCGGGGCGGGGCGGCGGGCCTGGTCGCTCATCCGGACCAGCAGCGCCACGATGATCCAGTTGGTCACCACCGAGGAGCCGCCCTGGGCGATGAAGGGCAGTGTCATGCCGGTCAGCGGGATCAGTCCGAGCACCCCGCCGGCCACCACGAACAGCTGCAGCCCGACGATCGCGGCCAGGCCGATCGCCAGCAGCCGGCCGAACGGGTCGCGCAGGGCGATGCCGGTGCGGAAGCCCCGCGAGATCAGCAGCGCGTACAGCAGGAAGACCGCGACCAGCCCGGCCAGGCCCAGTTCCTCGCCGATGGTGGCCAGGATGAAGTCGGACTTGGCGGCGAAGCCGATCAGGATCGAGTGGCCCTCGCCGAGGCCGGTGCCGAGCACCCCGCCCCAGGCGAAGGCGAACAGCGACTGGGCGATCTGGTTGGCCCCCTCCCCCGCAGCGATCGACCCCAGCGGGTCCAGCCAGGCCGTCACCCGGCTGTGCACGTGCGGGGAGAGCCAGCCCACCGCCACCGCGCCGACCGCCGCCAGGAACAGGCCGATGGCGATCCAGCCGCTGCGGGCGGTGGCCACGTACAGCATCACCACGAAGAGGCCGAAGAAGAGGAGGGAGGTGCCGAGGTCGGTCTCCAGCACCAGCACCCCGACGAAGGCGGCCCAGATCAGCAGCACCGGGCCGAGGTCCCGGCCGCGCGGGAACTGGAACCTCCACAGCTTCTTGCCGGTCAGCGCCAGCGCGTCCCGGTGCACCGCCAGGTAGGCGGCGAAGAAGATCGCCAGCAGGATCTTGGCGAACTCCCCGGGCTGGAAGGAGAGCGGGCCGATGGTGATCCAGATCCGCGAGCCGTACACCGGCGGGAAGAAGATCGGCAGGATCAGCAGCACCAGCGCCACCAGGGCGCCCACGTACGCGTAGCGCCGCAGCAGCCGGTGGTCGCGCAGCAGCACCACCACGGCGATGAACAGCGCCACCCCGAGGGTGGACCAGAGCAGCTGGGTCGGGGCCGCCTCGCTCTTCGGAGTCGCCCGGTCCAGGCGGTAGATGACGACCAGTCCGATCCCGTTCAACAGGATCGCGATCGGCAGCAGCAGCGGGTCCGCGTACGGGGCCTTCCACCGGATCACGCCGTGCGCCAGCAGCGCCAGCACGCCGAGCGCCGCCCCGTAGCCGGCCGCGCCGGAGGGCACCGAGCCGTCGATGTTGACGCCCACCTCGACGTAGCCGAAGACGGCGATCAGCACGGCGCCCAGGACCAGGGCGAGTTCGGTGTTGCGGCGGGTGGCCGGCCGCGGGAGCGGCGCGCCGGCGGCGGGCGGGGCCACGGACCTCCTGTCGAGTGGACGGGGCTTGCCGGGTGAGGGTGCGTCAGGCGGAGGCCGCCGGGGCGGCGGCGCGCGAGGCCTCGACGGTGGCGCGCAGCTCGGCCTCGGCCTCGGCGCTCAGCGAGGTCTGGATGATCTGCCCGCCGTACCGGGCCAGCGCCGGCACCACCTTGTCGGCGGTGGCCTTGCGGACCAGCAGGAAGACGGCGGCGCTGCCGGGCTGGAGGTGCTCGCCGACCTGCCGCATGAAGTTGTCGTCCACGCCCACGTCGGTGGAGGCCCCGACCGCCGCGCCGGTGGCGCCGCCGACGGCCGCCCCCAGGAACGGCATGAAGAAGAGCAGCCCGATCACCCCGCCCCAGAGCGCGCCCGAGGCGGCGCCCGCGCCGGTGGTGGAGACGGCCTGGTGCAGCTTGATCTTCCCGTCCTCGCGCCGCTCGACGACGACGGCGTCCTCCAGCTCGATCAGCTTCTGCTTCTGCAGGCCGACCGCCTCGGCTCGGACCTTCTCGGCGGTGGCGAGGTCGGGGTAGGCGATCGCGAACAGGTTGCTCACGGGGAGGTCCTTCCAACTCGACGGGCTTCTCCGGGCACCCTAACCGGGATTAGCCATATTTATTGCTCTTGGTGATGGTGTGTCCGGATTTCGCCGCGCCGGAGCAGCCGAAGCACGCACACCCGCCGGGCCGACACCTCCGGCGGGGTGCGGGCTGCGGGCTGCGGGCTGCGGCAGCACGGCCGGAACACCCCGCACCCGACCCCGACCCCCGGCGGGCCGACGCCTCCGGCGGGGTGTCGGCGGCGGGCTGCGGCAACACGGCCGGAACACCCCCACCCGACCCCGGCCCACCCGCCGGGCCGACGCCTCCGGCGGGGTGCGGGCGGCGGGTCAGTGGTGCGCGAGGGTGGCCGGGTAGTCGGGGAGGTCCATGGTGGCGACCTTCTGACCCTCCGCCAGCATCCAGGCCATGACCCGGGGGCGGTTGAGCAGGGCGTCGCGCAGGAGGCCGCCGAACCGGCCCGGGGCGAGGAACGCGCCGCAGCGGTCGCCGCCCTTCTGGCAGCGCTCGGCGTACGGGCGCAGCAGCCGCTCGTAGGCGGCGAAGGCCGCGCCGTGGTCACCGCCGTGGCGGGCCAGTTCGCCGGCCAGGACGTAGGCACCGACCACCGCGGTGCCGGTGCCCATGCCGCCGATGGTCGCGCCGCAGGCCGCGTCGCCGAGCAGGACCGTCCGCCCGGAGGCCCAGTGCGGGACGTCGGCCCGGCTGATCGAGTCGAGGTAGAGGTCGTCGGCGCCGCGCAGCGAGGCGAGCAGGGCGGGCGCCTCCCAGCCGAGCCCGGCCAGCCGCTCCGCGATCAGGGCCTTCTGCTGCCCGGGGTCGTGCCGGTCGTGCGCGAGCCGCGGGGCGGCGAAGACCACGAAGGCGTCGGCCTCCACCGGGTCGGAGTGGCCGCCGCCGAGCTGGGCGAGCAGGCCAGGGACGTTGAGGCCGACGGTCTCCCGGCCGAGGCCGAGGTGGTTGGGCAGCTTCCAGGTGGCGGCGTAGTACCCGAGGTGGGTGACGTACCGCTCCTCCGGCCCGAAGGCGAGCCGCCGGACGGTGGAGTGCAGCCCGTCGGCGCCCACCACCAGGTCGAAGGTGCGCGGCGCGGCGGTCCGGAAGGTCACCCGTACGCCCTCGCCCGTCTCGACCAGGCTCGTCACCGAGTCCCCGAAGAGGTACTCGGTGTGCGGGAGGCCGGCCTCGTACAGCACCCGGACCAGGTCTCCCCGGTGCACCTCCACCTCGCCGCCGGTGAACTCGGCGGGCAGCGCCAGCCGCTGACGGCCCCTCCGGTCGACGTAGCGGCCGGCCCGCCCGCCGGTGTCCAGCGCGCGCAGCCGTTCCAGCACGCCGGTGCGCTCCAGCACGGTCAGGTGCGCCTCGCCCCGGAAGTCGACCGCCTGGCCGCCCTCCCGCAGCGCCGGGGCGTTCTCGACCACCGTGACCCGGTACCCGTACCGGCCGAGCCAGTGCGCCAGCGCCGTACCCGCGATTCCGGCCCCCGAGACCAACACGCTCCCGCCCATGGCGGACCCCCTCTGTAAAACTGTGTCCGGCGGACACTGTCGATACCGTGTACGGTAGACGCAGTTTCGGTGCGAGGGCAAGGGGAGTCTGGGATGAGCGGGGAACTCGACCCGGCCGCACGGCTGTTGTGGGGCCCGCCGCCCACCCCGACCCGAGGTCCGAAGGCGGCGCTGACGCTGGAGCTGATCGCCCGCGCGGGCATCGTGATCGCCGACGCCGAGGGGCTGGGCGCCGTCTCCATGCAGCGCGTCGCCGGCGCGCTCGGCTACACCAAGATGGCGCTCTACCGGTACGTGCCGGGCAAGGCCGAGCTGGTCGCGCTGATGGCCGAGCAGGCGATCGGCGAGCCCCCCGAGGGCGCCTCCCCCGGCTGGCGGGCGGCGCTCACCGCCTGGACGCACGGACTGGCCGAGGTCTTCGCCGCACACCCCTGGCTGCTGGAGGCCACCCTCGGCCCCCGGGTGCTCGGACCGGCCGAACTCGGCTGGATGGAGCGGGCGGTGGCCGCGCTGGAGGGGACGGCCCTGACCGGGGCCGAGCGGATGGACACCGTGGCGGTGCTGTCCGGGCACGTCCGCTCGCTGGCGCAGCAGGCCCGGGCCGCCGACGGCGGGTCCCCCGAGGCCCGGCTGGCCGCCGCCGTCGGCTCGCTGGTCGAGGCGCACCGGGAGCGGTTCCCGGCCGCCGCCGCGGCGATGGCCTCGGTGCGGCCGGACCAGCGGGACGCGGCGCTGGACTTCGGGCTGGAGCGCTTCCTGGACGGGCTCGCGGTGCTGATCGACGGCCGCTGACACCCGCCGGCCACCCGCCGGACGGCCGCCGGCGCGGGGCCGTGCCGGGTGGCCTGAACCCCACGGGGCCCTTTGGAGCGGCGAACTGATGATCCATAGGATGCGGCGGTGACCACCAGACGACGACGATCGCCGGCCCGCCCGCTCGGGCTGCTGGCCGCCCTGGCGATATCCGCCGGGGCCCTGATGCACGGATTCCCGGCCCAGGCCGACGAGTTGGGGGTCGAGCCGCCCAGGGTCGACCTGGTGCTCGACGTGAGCGGCTCGATGCGCGCCACCGACATCCAGGGCAAGAGCCGGATGGAGGTGGCCCAGAAGTCGATCAACGAGGTGATCGACGCACTGCCCGAGGAGACCCACTTCGGCATCCGCACCCTCGGCGCCACCTACCCGGGCAACGACAAGAACGAGGGCTGCAAGGACACCAAGCAGCTCTTCCCGGTCGGCAAGACCGACAAGACCCAGGCCAAGACCGCCGTCGCCACCCTGCGGCCGACCGGCTGGACCCCGATCGGCCTGGCCCTGCGCGGCGCCGCCCAGGACGTCGGCACCGGCAGCACCACCCGCCGGATCGTGCTGATCACCGACGGCGAGGACTCCTGCGCCCCGCCGGACCCGTGCGAGGTGGCCCGCGAGCTGGCCGCCGCCGGCACCCACCTGGTGGTCGACACCCTGGGCCTGGCCCACGACGAGAAGACCCGCCAGCAGCTGCTCTGCATCGCCAACGCGACCGGCGGCACCTTCACCGACGTGCAGACCCAGCAGCAGCTGACCGACAAGGTCAAGCAGCTGGTCAAGCGCGCGGGCACCACCAACCGCACCGCCCCGGCCAAGGCCACCGGCACCGAGCAGTGCGACACCGCACCGGTGCTGGCCCCCGGCGTCTACAGCGACCGGGAGAAGTTCTCCGAGCACCGGGTCTACCGCGTCGCGGTCCGCCCGGGCCAGGAGCTCCGCGCCTCCGTCTCGCTCTCGCTCGACCGGGCACTGGCCCGGGACTACGGCGTGCTGCTCAAGGCCACCGACACCGGCGGCCAGGAGCTGGTCCGCGGCACCGACGCGGGCAGCGGCCGCACCGACGTGGCCTCCACCGGCGTGCGCTGGTCCTCCGGCAAGAAGGCCACCGCCACCGCCACCCCGACGGGCGGTCAGCAGGCCGACACCGTCTGCCTGGTGGTCAGCAACTCCTTCGCCCCGGCCCCCGGCGTCGCCGCCGAGCCCGGCCTGCCGCTGGAGCTGACCGTCGACCTGGCCGCCGCCTCCCCCGCCCCCGACGGCTGGTCCGCCGGCCTCGGGCGCGGCTGGGTGCTGCTGCTGGTGCTCACCCTGGCCGGCCTGCTGGCCGGTCTGGTCTTCGGCTGGCTGGCACGCTGGCGGATCGCGGTCTGGCGGGAGAACTGACGATGCGTACGACTCTCCTCAAGCGCTGCTCGGCCGTCCTGCTGGCGGCCCCGCTGCTGCTCGCCGCCTCCCCCTCCCCGTCGCCCTCCGGTTCCGTGAAGCCGGTGACCGACGCGGGCACCTCCTTCCTGACCGCCACCACGCTGGCGGCCGGCCAGGGCGCGGACGTCGCGGCCTCCACCGGCGACTACCTGTACTGGGCCTTCGCCGCCGCCGAGGGGCGCACGGTCACGGTGGACGTCACCGTCACCCTGCCGCCCACCGCCGAGCGGCACGGCCCGCAGGGCTGGTCGGTGGAGTTCTTCGACGGCCTGCGCCGCCGCCAGTCCTGCACCTCCGGGCCGCAGGACGCCACCGCCCAGCAGGCCGACCCGGCCGTGACGCTGCGCTGCACGCTGCGGCAGATCCGCTCCTGGGCCGAGCCGTGGTCCGGCGACCCGCTCCCCGGCACCTACTACGTCCGGCTGACGGCCGGTCAGGTGCCGCAGCAGGACCTCGGCCTGGCCGCCCAGGTGACGCTGAAGCTCACCGAGCGCGGCGGGGCGGGCGACGCCCAGCCCGAGGGCGGGGAGCTGAAGGCCCCGCTGGTCCCCCCGGTGAACTCCGGGACCACCGGCACGGCGCCCACCGCCGCCCCGTCCGCCTCCGCCTCGGAGCGCGCGGTCGCCCCCGGCGAGGACGACGAGGCCTGGTACTCCGCCGCCGTCACCGGCGCCAACACCCGCTGGTACTGGACGGTGGCCGGCGGCATCCTCGCCGCCCTGGCCGGCGTCGCCGGCTACCGCCTGACCCGCCACCCCCGCGGCCGACGCCCCGCCGGCCCGCCACCGCAGACCCCGAGCGGCTACTGACCCACGGGCCCGGTCGCTGCCCTCCGGACGAACGGCAGGGCAGCGACCCCAGGGGCGCGAGGAACTGCGCGCATCGGAAGAAGCGGACCCGTGTGCCGGGTACGGGCGCTCACTTGCAAGTGAAACTCCGTACCCGGCACACGGGTTTCGTCCTCCCGCAGCGCGCAGTTCCCCGCGCCCCTGGCCGCCTCCGGCGGCCCGAAGGCGCCAGAACGCGGCCGAAAGCGACAGGGGAAACGGCATGCGGCTACTGACCCACGGGCCCGGTCGCCGCCCTCCGGACGAACGGCAGGGCAGCGACCCCAGGGGCGCGAGGAACTGCGCGAACCGGAAGAAACGGACCCGTGTGCCGGGTACGGACAGCCACCTGCAAGTGAGCCTCCGTACCCGGCACACGGGTCTCGTCCTCCCGCAGCGCGCAGTTCCCCGCACCCCTGACCGCCCTCCGGGCGGCCACGCGGCGCGGCTGCTAAGCGTGCGTCAGGACCAGGCGGACGCCGAAGCGGTGGTAGCCGGCGCGGTCGAAGGCGGCGGCCATGGGGAGGTTGTCGGCGTCGGTGTCGGCGGCGATCCGCTCGGCGTCCCGGGCGGCGTGGAAGCGGGTGATCTCGCCGAGCAGCTCGTCCACGTAGCCGCGCCCGCGCGCGGCGGGAAGCACGCCGAGGAAGCCCACCACCGGGCCGCCCTGGTTGGCGGAGGGCAGCGCGAAGCCGACCGGCTCGCCCTCCGGCGTGTGCGCCGTCAGCCACCAGGAGCGTTCGCCCGGCATCTGCAGGTAGGCATCCAGGGTCTCCCTGGCCTGTCCCTCCGCGCCGAGCCGGGCGAGGCCGCGCCGGGTGTCGTCGTCGATCGAACCCTCGGCGGTGCGCCGGAACAGCTCGACGAAGACCTCGTCGTCGGGCTCGGCGGTGAAGACCAGCCGCCCGCTCGGGGCCGGCACCGGCGCCCCGGGCCTCCACTCGTACCGGTGGCGCTCCAGGCGCCCGCCCAGACCGCTGCGCCCGGCGGCCGCGAGCCGCCAGTCGAGGGCGGCCGAGACGGCGGGGTCGTTCCGCCAGTCCGGGGTGAGGAAGAGGTGCCACTCGGGCAGGTCCCATCCGGCGGCGCGGAAGGAGTCGTGGGCGGCGGTCAGCAGCCCGGCGGCCAGGGCGGTCCGGTCCGCGACGCCGGGGGCCGTCCAGACGCAGTCCAGGGCGAGCGGGCGGTCGCCCTCGGGGAAGGTCCACCAGACCGCTCGGGCCAGCAGGCGGCCCTCGCCGTCCTCGGCGATCCAGGTGTGCTCGGGGCGGTAGGCGCCGCTCTCCAGCATGGAGCGGTAGCGCTCGGGGTCGGCCCAGGAGACGGGCTCGTCCACGGTGCAGGACAGCACCCGGTCGAGGTCGGCCGGGGTGGTGCTGCGGAAGGTGGTGCGGGAAGGGCGGGACGTCGTACGGAAGGACACGCTGCCTCCGGGCAGTCGGTGGCGCTTCCGGAGCGGCTAGCGAGCCGTACGGGAAGGAAGCGCCGAGGGGATGTGGGTGTGCATCGCCACGCCTCCTTCCTCCGCCCGTGGCGGACCTGGCGCCGGGTGCGCCATCGCGGTGGACACTACCCGGCGCCGGTCCGACGGGCCATCGGTTATTCGGCGGCCTCGTCCCCGTGGCCCGCGTGCAGGCCGCCACCGCCGCCCTGACCGCCGGAGGTGTTCTCCGGCGCGACCGGGGCGGTCAGCGAGGAGAGGTCCCAGGCGTAGGTGCCGACGGCGTTGGCGATCACGTCGATGTTGTGGTCGAAGGCCTTGAGGTCCAGGTTGGACAGGTTGTCGCAGGCCTGGTGGTAGCACTTGTCGAAGGCGGTCCCGGCGGTGCCGCCGTACGTGGCCGCCTGCGCGGCGCTCTTGATCCCCTCGGCGCCGGTGAAGGTGCCGCCGGCGGGGATGCCCGCCTCGATGAACGGGCCGTAGTCGGAGCGGCCGGTGAAGTCGGTGCCCTCGTGCGGCAGCTGACGCCGGTCCAGGTAGCCGTTGATCAGCCGCTCGATCTGGGCCGAACCGGCCGGGCCGGGGCCCGAGCCGACGTGGTCGGAGTCGTCGCCGTCGTAGACGAACTGGGCCGCGTTGGGCGAGGCGATCATGTCGAAGTTCAGGTACAGCTTGATCTTCGCCTTCTCCGCGTCGGAGAGCGAGGCCACGTACGCCTCGGAGCCGATCAGCCCGAACTCCTCCGCCGACCACCAGGCGAACCGCACCTTGTTCTTCACCTGACGGTCCGACAGGCTGCGGGCCACCTCCAGGATGCCCGCCGAACCGGAGCCGTTGTCGTTGATGCCGGGGCCCTCCGTCACCGAGTCCAGGTGGGCGCCGACCATCACGGTGTCCGCCGGGTCGCCGCCCCTGGTCTCGGCGATCACGTTCCAGGTCTTCCGCTTCTCGATCAGGGTCTTGATGTCCAGGTTGACGGTCACCGGCCCGGCCGCCGCCTTGGCCGCCAGCGCCTCGCCCGCCGCCTGGGTGATGCCGCCGACCGGCACCTTGCCGGCCGCCGGGTCGCCCAGGGTGCCGCCGAGCTCGCCCGCGGTGTTGTTGTAGACCACCGCGCCGACCGCCCCGGCCGCCGCCGCGGTGGCCTGCTTGACCGCGAAGGTGCAGCCGCCGCGCTTGATCAGCGCGATCTTCCCGGTGAACTCGCCGGCCGGGTAGTCCGTGGCCTCGCAGCCGGTGGTGGCGTCCACCGCCACCACCGCCAGCGGGGCCGTCAGCCCGCCGTCCGGGCCGCTGACCGAGTAGGTCATCGCCCGCATCGGCACGTCCTCGGCCACCGGGCCGACCACCCGCAGCGTCTGGGTGAGGGCCTGGTTGAAGGTGTACTCGAACTCGTGCCGGGAGACCTTCAGCCCGGCCTCCGCCGCCTTCCGGGCCACGTACTCGGCCGAGGCCGCGTGCCCGGCCGAACCGGCCACCCGGGTCCCGCCGTTGCGGTCGGCGATCCGCTGGAACTGCTCCAGGGTGCGGAAGGCGTCCTTGCCGCTGCTCTGCTCGACCAGCTTGGCGGCCAGTTGGGCGGCCTTCTTCGCCGGATCCGGGCCGTGGCCGTGGGCGGCGGCTCCGGTGGCCCCGACCAGCAGGACGGGGGTGGTGAGGGCGGCCACCGCGAGGGCGGCAACGGCTGCGCGACGGGTCCGAACGTTCACGGGCGAATCCTCCGACGGGTCGTCAGTAGCACCTAGGAACAGCGGTGCTGGTGACCGTAGCGATCCGGCTCCCCGGTGAACACCGAACGCACAGAAGCGGTTGCCGACCCTCCGGTCTCCCCTCCCCGCCCCCGTACGTCTCCGCCCGCCTCAGGAGGCCACCGCCACCGTCCGTCCCACGCTCTCCCCGCTGCCCACCAGGTCGAGCATGCAGTGCGCCACGTCGGCGCGCGACACGGAGGTGCCGCCGCGCACGTTCCGGTCCAGGGCGGTCCGGTAACGACCCGTCAACGGACGGTCCGTCAGCCGGGGCGGGCGGACCACCGTCCAGTCCAGCCCGCTGGCCCGCACCACGTCCTCCATCCGGGCCAGGTCCGCGTACCGCTCCCGCAGCGCGGCCTTCACCAGCGGTGCCAGCAGGCGGCGGGTGAGCAGGTCGTCCCCCGGGTCGTGCCGCGGCGGGTGCGGCCGCTCCGGCGACGGCACCGTGCCGATCGGCCCCGCGCTCACCACCAGCAGCCGGCGCACCCCCTCGCCCCGCATCGCCCCGGCGATCGCCCGGGTGCCCCGCTCCGCCACCCCGATGTCCCCCTTGCCCCGGGCCCCGAGCGCCGACAGCACCGCGTCCGCCCCGGCCACCGCCTCCAGCAGCTCCGCCCCGGGCGCCGCCAGGTCCACCCCCACCACCCGGGCCCCGCTGCTGGCCAGCCCCTCCGGACGGCGCACCGCCGCCGTCACCTCGTGCCCCGCCGCGACGGCCTGCTCAAGCACCAGCCGTCCGATGCCGCCGGTGGCGGCGAAAACCGTGATCCTCATGCTGCCCGCTCCCTCGGTCGATGCCGTGTCCCTCACAGCACCGACGTACCGGGAGCGGGAAGTGTGACCGGCCCTCGCTAGCGCTTCGCGTAGTCGGAGTAGCCCTGCCAGTCCAGGAACACGCAGGGCTCGTCGCCCAGCACCCAGGCGTCGTGTCCCGGCTCGATCACCGCGACGTCCCCCGGGCCGAGGTCCTGCTCCGTGCCGTCGTCCATCCGGATGTGCATCCGGCCCGAGACGCAGTACCCCACGTGCGAGGCCATGCAGCTGTCCGTCCCGGCGATCGGCCTCACGTGCTCCGACCACCGCCACCCCGGCTCGAAGGTCCCCTGCCCCACCTGGGCCCCGTCCAGGTCCACCAGGTCCAGCCGCCCCTTGTCCGCCTCGAACGGACGGGTCTCGTCGGCCTCGTCGAATCTCTTCCTGATCAGAGCAGCCATCACGGCCTCCCTCGATCGGCCGCCCACCGGGCCTGACCGCCGCCGGGCGGACTCCTGCCTCCACCGTACGCCGGGACCACCGGGACGCACGCCTGACACCGGATCAGCCACCGTGCGCGGCCGGGCGCGTCGGTATAGTGACCGGCCGACGACGGACCAGGGGGAGGGCGGTCGCATGACCATCGGACGACGGATCTTTCTCGGCGGATTCACCGCCGGAGCGGTGACGGTGGCGGTGGGCGGGGCCGGCGAGGCCTCGGCGGACGCCGCCACCACCGCCTTCGAGGGCGAGGTCACGGCGCGGAGCTTCAGCACCGCGACGGACACCCGCTCGGCGTTCTTCAGGACCACCTCGACCGACCAGCACGCCGTGACGGTCTATCAGGCCGGCACCTCCGGCAGCGCCGTGGCGCTGAACGTGGTCTCCGACAACCCGGGCACCTCGGCGATGTACCTCAGCGGCACCGAGACCGGACGCGGCACCCTCAAGATCACCCACCGCGGCTACGCCGACGGATCGGACCTGAACGCCGCCGCGATCTCCATCGACCTGCAGACCGCCGGCACCGCGGCCCAGGGCATCTACCTCACCTCCACCACCGGCTCCACCACCGGCAACCTGATCGCGCTGCGCAACAGCACGCTCGCCGACGGCACCAAGCTGGAGGACCTGGTGGTCAAGGGCTCCGGCCTGACCGGCATCGGCACCGTGCGCGGGGACAGGCCGCGCGCCCAGCTGCACGTCGTCCAGCGGCCCGCCGCCCCGGCCGCCCTGCTGGTGGAGGGCGTGCTCCGGGTCGGCGACAGCGCGGCCGCCCCGACCTCCGTGGACGGCACCGCGCGCGGCGGAGCGCTGTACGCCCAGGGCGGCGCCCTGATGTGGCGCGGCTCCAACGGCACGGTCACCCAGATCGCCCCGGCCTGACCGGCCGGCCGGACACCAGGAGGACACGGTGCAGCTGACCCCCGAGGAACTCGTCGCGGAGTTCACCGACGCGGTGCTGGAGCTCTACTTCGCCCGCAAGCGGATCGGCGCGCTGGAGGCGGAGAACGCCGCCCTGCGCGCCGCCCTGGCCCAGGCCCCGGCACCGGTGGAGCCCGAACCGGGCCTCCCCGCCTGACGGGGCGCCAGTCCGGGCCGGTGGCCACTCCCCGGGGTGCCGCCGGCTCCGCCGCGTCCCGGGAAAGCAGAAGTCCCGCCCGGTCCGAGGACCGAGCGGGACTTCTTGTTGGTGGAGCTGAGGGGATTCGAACCCCTGACCCCCTCGATGCGAACGAGGTGCGCTACCGGACTGCGCCACAGCCCCAACGAGAAGAAACTCTAGCACCTTCCGGAGGGGGCTCGTGACCACCCCTCACCTGGCTACTCGTTCGCCGCCCGGGGGCGGGACGGGTAGTCCGCCTCGGCCGCCGCCTCGGCCCGTGCCTCGGCGCGCGCCCGGTCCGGGTCGGCGTACTGGTCGAAGAGCGGGGTGTTGGCGGCACGGCCCGAGTCCCAGGCGGTGGCGCGGGCGTCCAGGCCCGGAGTGGTGCGCGGGGCGACCGGGGCCGTGACGTAGGTGGGGAGCGGGACGGGCACGGGCTCCCAGGAGTCGGGGCCGGCCGGGGCGCGGTCGCGCATGCCGTCCACCCACTCCTCGTGGTCGGTGGCCTCGACCAGGGCGGAGTCGGTGGTGGCCAGCCGCAGGTGCGGACGGGCCGAGGGGGCGGCGGCCGCCCCCCGGGCCGGGGAAGGGGCCTGACGGGGCGTCGGGGCCGCCTCGGCGGGGGCCGGGCCCGGGGCGGGGACGGCCGGGGCGGCGGCCGCCCTGGTCCGCTCGCGCTCGCGCAGCCGCTCGGCGGCGCGGGCCGCCCGGGTGCGGTCCAGCTTCACCTCGTACCGCTGACGCTCCAGCCGGCGCAGGTGGCCGATGTAGAGGGTCAGCAGCAGGGCGGGCAGGGCGGGGATCCAGAGGAAGGCCACGCCGAGCACGGCGGCGGCGACCGCTCCGGCCGCGAAGGCCAGGAAGAGGGTGGTGACCATCCGGCGGCGGCGCGCCAGCAGTCGCGCACGGCCCTCGGTCGAGCCGTGCGCGGTCTCGCGCGCGGGGGTGGCCGTGGTGACGGGGGCGCTCGGCGCCGCTTCGGGCGCGGGGTCGCCGATCGGGGCCCGGTCGGCCTGCCGCTCGGGCGGCTCGCCGGCCGCGAACGCCTCGGCGGGCACGCCCGCGAGATCGCCGGCGGGGTCGCCGGGCTCGCCGGGGACGGGTCCGTCGCCGGTGCTGGTCTCCTCGCCGAGTGCCTTCGATGCCCGCCGCTCCATGGCCGACCGTCCGGCCAGCAGGCGGATCGCGGTACTGAAGCGTTCCGTCGGACGGGCCTCGTTGAGCTCGTCCTGCCTGCGGAGCCACATCGGCACCAGATAGGCGGCCCAGGCTCCTACGATGACCGCGTAGATAAGGCCGCTACTGCTCACGTTTCACACGGTACGGGCGCGGGGGAAGGCCCGGCAGCAATTTGGCGCGGCGTGTCGTGTGATCAAGCTGATTCTCCGACTATTTTGCCGGTATTTGTGACCACTCGCCCCGGCCGCGATGCCATATCGATATCTATTTCGAACACTTATTCAATTACCGGGCGTGCCTTGGCCCCTGACCCACCGCCAGCGGTTCAGCATGCCCTCCGGGACCTCTTCCGCGGTGAGTGCGTACACCAGGTGGTCGCGCCAGTCGCCGTCGATGTGGAGGTAGCGCGGACGCATTCCCTCCTCGCGGAAGCCGAGCTTCTCGGCCACCCGTCGGCTGGGCCGGTTCTCCGGCCGGATGCAGACCTCGATCCGGTGCAGTCCGAGCCCGGTGAAGCAGTGGTCGACGGCCAGCGCCACGGCGGTCGGCATGATGCCGCGCCCGGCCACCGACTCGTCCACCCAGTAGCCGACGTTGGCCGAGCACATCGAGCCCCAGGTGATCCCGCCCACCGTCAGCTGGCCGACCAGGCGGCCCCGGTGGAGCACCACGAAGGGCAGCATCCGCCCGGCGGCGGCCTCGTGCCGCAGGTAGCGGGCCATCTGACGGAAGGTCGGCCGGGCGGCGGCCGGGCGGGCGGCGCCGGCGGGCGGCACCGTCGCCTCCCAGCGGCGCAGCCAGTCCCGGTTGCGCTGGCTGAGCTCCTGCCAGGCCCGCTGGTCGCGGACCCGGATCGGACGCAACGCGACGTCGCCCTCCAGGAGTTCGACCTGCCAGGAGGCGTTCAGGAGGTGCTCCCCTCGTCGGCGGAGGCCGGGCCGGCGGAGGCGGAGGAGGGGTCCGCGACGGCCGGGCGGGGATGGTCCCCGCCGCCGAGCTGGTCCACCGCGTGCGGGAGCAGCGGCGTCAGCACGGCGATGCCGTCCTTGACGCCTCCGGTGGAGCCCGGCAGGTTGACGATCAGGGTACGTCCGGCCAGCCCGGCCAGCCCCCGGGACAGCGCCGAGGTGGGCACCTTCTCCCGCCCGTACGCCCGGACGGCCTCGGCGATGCCCGGGATCTGACGGTCGATCACCCGGGCGGTCATCTCCGGGGTCAGGTCCATCGGCGAGATGCCGGTGCCGCCGGTGGTCACCACCACGTCGTACCCGGCCGCCACGGCGGCCCGCAGCGCGGCCTCCACCGGCTCGCCGTCCGGGACCACCTGCGGGCCGTCCACGGCGAAGCCCATCGCGCGCAGGCCCTCGGCGACCAGCGGGCCGCCCTTGTCCTGGTAGACCCCGGCCGAGGCCCGGTTGGAGACCGTCAGGGCCAGCGCCTTCACCGCTGCACCGCCCAGTCGCCGCTCTTGCCGCCGGTCTTGGAGAGCACCCGGACGGCCTCGATCGTGGCGCCCTTGTCCACCGCCTTGACCATGTCGATCACGGTCAGCCCGGCCACCGCGACGGCGGTCAGCGCCTCCATCTCGACACCGGTCCGGTCGGCGGTGCGCACGGTGGCGGTGATCTCCACCGCGTCGTCGGCGACGGTGAGGTCGACCGTGACGCCGGAGATGGCGATCGGGTGGCAGAGCGGGATCAGGTCGGGGGTCTTCTTGGCCCCCATGATCCCGGCGATCCGGGCCACCGCGAGGGCGTCGCCCTTGGGCACGCCGGCGCCGCGCAGCAGCGCGACCACCTCGGGGGAGACCAGCACCCGCCCGGCCGCGACGGCGGTGCGGACGGTGGTGGCCTTCTCGGAGACGTCCACCATGCGGGCGGCGCCGGTCTCGTCGACGTGGGTGAGACGGGGTGTTTCGGACACGGGAACTCCACGGTGGCGCAGGCGAATACCCGCGCTACCGTACAGCCCCCCGTCGCTCAGTCCGTGAGAAGGACCACGTCGACGTCAGTTCCCGCCGCGAGCCGCGTCTCGTCCTCCGGGACGGTGATCAGGCAGTTCGCCCGGGCCAGCGCGCCGACCAGGTGCGAGCCCTCGCCGCCGACCGGGGCCACCGTCCCGTCCCCGGCGTACCAGCCGCGCAGGAACTGCCGCCGCCCGGCGGGCGAGCGCAGGTCCGCGGTGGTCCGGGCCCGGACCACCGGGCGGTGCACGTCGGTGGCGCCGAGCATGGTGCGGATCACCGGGCGGACGAAGAGCTCGAAGGAGATGTACGCGGAGACCGGGTTGCCCGGCAGCGCGAGCAGCGGGGTGCCCTGGAGGCGGCCGAAGCCCTGCGGCTTGCCGGGCTGCATCCGGAGCTTGCGGAAGTCCATGTCGCCGTACTCGGCGAAGACCTCCTTGACCACGTCGTACGCGCCGACGCTGACCCCGCCGGAGGTGACGATCAGGTCGGCCCGGCCGAGCTGGTCCTCCAGCACCGAGCGGAGCACCGCCGCGTCGTCCGGGACGCCGCCCACCCGGTAGGCGATGGCGCCGGCGGCCTGGGCCGCGGCGGTCAGGGTGAAGCTGTTGGAGTCGGAGATCTGCCCGGGGCCGACCGCCTCGCCGGGCTGCACCAGCTCGCTGCCGGTGGAGAGCACCACCACCCGGGGGCGCGGCACCGCCTTCACCGTGGCGCGGCCGATCGCGGCCAGCAGGCCGAGCTGGGTGGGGCCGAGCAGGGCGCCCGCGTCGAGCACCTTCTCCCCCGCCGGGAGGTCGCTGCCCCGGCGGCGGACGTGCTGCCCGGCCTCGACCGGGCGGAGCACCCGGACCTCCTCGGGGCCCTCGGGCGCCGCGGTCATCGCCTCGGCGGCGATCCCGGTGCCGGCGCCGCCGTCGGTCCACTCGACCGGGGCCACCGCCTCGGCGCCGGGCGGCATCGGGGCACCGGTCATGATCCGGGCCGCCTGGCCCGGGCCGACCTTGGGGAGCTCACCGGCCCCGGCGGCGATCTCGCCGACCACCGGGAGCACCGACGGGTACTGCTCGGTGGCGCCCTGGGTGTCGGCGGTACGGACGGCGTAGCCGTCCATCGAGCTGTTGTCGAAGGGCGGCAGGTCGACCCCGGACACCACGTCCTCGGCCAGCCGGCAGCCCTGGGCGTCGAGCAGCTGGAGCTCGATCGCCGGGAGCGGACCGACACCTGACAGCACGTCGGCCAGGTGCTCGGCCACGCTCCACATGCGCGGCGGTGCCGGGACCTCTTCGCAGCAGGAATCAGCAGTGGTCCCGGTCATCGCCTCACTCGCCTTCTGGTCAGTCCTGCATCTCGGCGCCGACGAAGTCCTTCAGCCAGCCGCGGAACTCCGGGCCCAGGTCCTCACGTTCGCACGCGAGACGGACGATAGCGCGAAGGTAGTCGGCGCGGTCACCGGTGTCGTAACGACGGCCCTTGAACAGCACGCCGTGGACCGGACCGCCCTCGGTCTCGTCCCGGGTGGCCAGGGTGCGCAGCGCGTCGGTCAGCTGGATCTCGCCGCCGCGGCCGGGCTCCGTCTCGCGCAGCACGTCGAAGACGGCCGGGTCGAGGATGTAGCGGCCGATCACCGCGTAGTTCGACGGGGCGTCAGCCGTCTCCGGCTTCTCCACCAGGTCGGTGATCCGGAAGACGTCCTCGCCGAAGCCGTTGGCCTTGACGGCGGCGCAGCCGTAGAGGTGGATCTGCTCCGGCTCGACCTCCATCAGGGCCACCACCGAGCCGCCCAGCTCCTGCTGGACCTCGATCATGCGGGCCAGCAGCGGGTCGCGCGGGTCGATCAGGTCGTCACCGAGCAGGACCGCGAACGGCTGGCCGGCCACGTGCTGCTCGGCCACCGAGACGGCGTGGCCGAGGCCCTTCGGGTCGCCCTGGCGGACGTAGTGCATGTTGGCCAGCTGGACCGACTCCTGCACGCGGCGCAGCTTGTCCTGGTCACCCTTGCGGGCGAGCAGCTCCTCCAGCTCGTACGCGCGGTCGAAGTGGTCCTCGAGCGCGCGCTTGTTGCGGCCGGTCACCATCAGTATGTCGGAGAGGCCGGCGGCCGCCGCCTCCTCGACCACGTACTGGATGGCGGGTTTGTCGACGACCGGCAGCATCTCCTTCGGGGTGGCCTTGGTCGCGGGGAGGAAGCGCGTCCCCAGTCCGGCGGCAGGGACCACGGCCTTGGTAACGGGGATGCGGGCGTTCGTCGTCATGTGTCAGACCTTATAGGGGCGGAATTCCGCCACACTGAGAGCTGGGTGAACCGATCGTGAACTGCCGAACCGTCAGGAACCCGGCTCGGCGGCGACGGCCGGAGTGTGGGCAGCACCGGCCGGGGTGAGGGTGGCCTTGCCGGTACAGGGCGACAGAGTACCGGGGATTTGTTGCGGTTCCGTGCGGGCTGCATCGGCGGGCACTCCCGGAACTGCACCCGTGAACACCCGCCGGCGATTCCCGCCGCACTCCTGTTGCCCCTCCGTACTGCCCACCACTGCCCGTTCCGACACACCCGGCGTCGAACTCGCCGCCGCACCCGCCGCCGCACCCGCCGTCGGACTCGCCGCCGCGCCCGGAACGGCCCGTTCCGCCCCGGTCCCCGCCGGGCCCGCGTCGGCCGTCCCCCGCCAGCAGTCGCCACCCGCCGCCCGGGCCGCCGCCAGCGCGCGGTCGGCCGCGCGCAGCAGCAGCGCCGCGTGCCCGCCGTCCTCCGGCAGCACCGCGATGCCGACCGCCGCCGTCAGCCCGTTCCCGCTGACCGGGCGGCGGGGGGCCGGACCGGCCGGGGACCAGTCGAGCAGCTGGTGGCGGCGGACCGTCCAGCAGAGCCGCTCGGCCACGTGCGCCGCGCCCTCCGGGCCGGTGTCCGGCAGCACCACCAGGAACTCCTCGCCGCCGTACCGGCCGAGGGTGTCGGAGCGCCGGATCTCGACGCTGAGCCGCTGGGCCAGGTCGCGCAGCACCGCGTTCCCCCGGCCCCGCCCGTGCTCGGCCACCACCGCGTCGAAGCCCGCGATCTCCAGCATCAGCAGCGCCAGCGGCCGGAGCGGCGCCCCCGGGTCGACCCGGCGGGCCCGCTCCACCTCGCGGTCCAGGGTGAGTTGGAGGTGGCGGTAGTTCCACACGCCGGTGAGCGGGTCGCACGAGGCGGTGCGCTGGAGCGCGTCCCGCTCGGCCGTCAGCTCGGCCAACTGCCGCCGCAGCTCCGCCTCCCTCGCCTCGGCGGCCGTCGCCGACCGGCGCAGCCGACCGCCCGTCAGCACGGCGGCGCCCAGCGCGGGCAGACCGAGCCCGGCCAGGGCCTGGAGGAGCAACGGGGTGGACATCCGGGGCCTTCCACGTGACAGGCTCTCGGCACCCGGCGGGGATCGCGCCGACCGGGCCGGAGCGGACCAGGGAGTATCCGGTGCACAACGACAAGGCCGAGCTGAGGACACGGCTCCTCGCCGAACGACGGGCGCTCACCCCGGAACAGCGGGCGCGCGCGGCCACCGCGCTCGCCGCGCACGCCGGGGCGCTCGCCCGGCCCGGCGAGACCGTCGCGGCCTACGTCTCGGTCGGCGGCGAACCCGGTACCCGCCCCCTGCTGGACGCCCTGCGCGCGGCCGGCGCCCGGGTCCTGCTGCCCGTCCTGCTGCCCGACAACGACCTCGACTGGGCCGAGTACACCGGCCCCGAGACCCTCGCCCCCGCCTCCCGCGGCCTGCTCGAACCCACCGGCCCCCGGCTCGGCCCCGACTCGGTGACCGGGGCCGCCCTGGTCCTCCTCCCCGGCCTCGCCGTGGACCGACGGGGCATCAGGCTCGGCCGCGGCGGCGGCTCCTACGACCGCGTCCTGGCCCGCCTGGCCCGCCACGGCGCCACCCCGGTCCTGGCCACCCTGCTGCACGACCCCGAGCTGCTCCCCGAGGTCCCCGCCGAACCCCACGACCTCCCGGTCCACGCCGCCGTCACCCCCTCCGGGGTGCACTGGTTCGGCGCGGCCGGAGCCTGACGGGCCGTCACTCCCCCGGGGCCGGGAGCTCCAGACCGAACAGCTCCGCGTAGTGCCCGAGCCGTTCCCGCACCCACTCGGCGCTCTCCCCGACCGCGTCCGCCGCCCGCGCCGGCCACTCCGGGTCCACCCGGCCCGCCAGCGCGGGCAGGCGGCCGTCCAGCCCCTCGGAGAGCACCGCGAGGTCCTGCCAGAGCGGCAGCACGTCCGGCACGCTCCGGAACGGCTCCCCCGCCGACTCCAGCGCCAGGTACGGCAGCAGGCGCCACCAGGTGGTGGTCACCGGCTCGCCGAGCCGGCCCGCGATGCTCACCAGGTCCAGCGGGGTCAGCGGTTCGCCGCGCTCGGAGACCCGGCACTCGGCGGACAGCGCGACCACGTCGGCGGCCGTCGGGACGGTGTCCGGCAGACCGGCGACCTGATCGTCGGTCAGCGGCGGGACGAGGGCACCGATGGCGCGCAGCTCGGCGAAGGAGCGGTAGGCGGTCCGGGCGCCCAGGCGTTTCCTCGCGGCGTACCGGAGCAGCGCCTCGGCGGTCAGCGGGATCCACCGGGGGCTCTCGGACCACTCGCTCTCGCCCGACTCGTCGGGCCCGCTCTCCACCAGCGCCCAGGCCATCTCCCGGGTCGGCTGACGGTCCGCCAGCCCCTCCGGGAAGGGCAGCGGCGCGAGCTCCGGCGGCAGCCCGAGGCGGGCGCACTCCTCGCGGGCGTTCCGCCAGACCTCGGTGAGGGACTGGCCGAGACTGAGTCCGGCCATGAACAGCACGGGTGGGGACGGCAGCACCGGGTAGTTGGCGCCGTCGAAGCCCGACTCCTGTCCGGAGAAGACGTAGCGGCCGAGGACGGGGAGGTCCTCCCAAGCCGTCAACAGCTCGGTGGCGGGCGGCACGTCGACACCTGCCTCGCGCAGCTCGTCGAGGACCAGGGCCGAATCCTTCGCCGAGGGGCTCACGAAACCCAGGTCGCGCAGAGAGACCCCCTGCTCCAGGGGGAGCTCCGCCTCCTGGAGCCAGTGGACGGCGTTCCCGCACTTCTCCGACGGCACCACCCCACGGCCCGCGCCACCGACCGCGTACCGCCGCCGGTACTCCATCCCCAGCGACTTGGCGGCCTTCGCCAAGTACTTCTCCGCCTTCCGGAGCGAGATGCCCGTGTCCGCGGCGAGCTCAACGGTCGCTCCCCATCCGAGGAACAACGTGCCTCGGCCGTCACGGCCGACGTAGTGGCGCAGGTAGTCGAAGAGGTCTTCGGGGACCTCGGCCCACCGGAGGACCTCCTCCGGGCTCGGAACCCGTACTCCCAGCCACGAGAAACGGTTCATCCCAGCCAGAGCCGCGAAGGGACTGACGCCCAGCCGGGCGGCGTTCGCCACCAGGTCCCACGGTTCGCTGACGGTCGACCAGGTCTCCCCGTCCGTCTGGTACAGCAGGTCCAGGTCATCGCTGTCGCAGACGTGCTTCCGGTGCCACTCGGGCACCTCGGCCAGCGGCTCGACGCCGAACGGGGCGTACCTGACGCAGTGTCCGGCCAGCTCGCCCAGAGCGGTCGCGGAGAGCTCCGAGGCCCGCACGATCCCGGTCAGGTCGCCGGGGGCGTGACGGTAGTCGTTCGCCTCCGGCCTCTGCCACCGTCGCCGGTCGGCCCCCAGGAGACCCTCGACGATCTTCTCGTCGCGCCACCCGGGCACCCAGTCCAGGGCTCCGGCCCGGACCGCGGGCCCCGACAGCCTCGGGTGGACGATCCTCAGCGCACGCGCCCGACGGATCACCTCGGCCACGGTGATCCCGTGGTCCCTGGCCGCGCGTACGGCCGTGCGCCAATCGGAGTTCACCGAGGTGGCGATGGAGGCCCAGCCCGGCTCGGGCACCGGATGTCCCGTCAGTACCGCCGGAAGCGCCGTCTCCTGGTCATCCGGGCGCTGGCCGAGCGCAACGGTGCGCCACGGCTCCAACCTCTCGAACACCACGCGCTCCCCGCTCGACGGGTCGAGGTGCCCGTAGAGGTGCCGGTCCAGGCGGAACCACCCGGTCTCGTCCAGGTTCACCGATCGGCCGTACTGGTCCCTGACCTGAAGACCCCGTCCCTTCCAGCGGCTCCAGAGCAGAGTGGCCGCCCCCAGGTGGTGGCGTTCCAGTTCGTGCAGCCAACCGAGCGTCAGCAACGGCCACGCGGCGAGCGCTTCCGCACCGAGCCCCCACTGCTCCGTCTCCCATTCCGTGTCGTACTGCTCCAGCTTCTTCCGGTTGACGCTCAACCTCCCGGCATGCGGGCCCGTGAGATTGAGGACGTATCCGAACGGACGCTTGTCGGTGGCGATCCCGTCGCACAGCACCGCTCCGGTCCCCTCGACCCACCAGAGCGTGCCCGGTACCGCCTCGACGGCCCTCCCGGCCTCCACCGTTCGCGGGCTCTCATCGCTCCGCAGCAACGCGCGCGGGAACAGCGCGGCCTGGAGCACCCCGGGCGCCCAGGACCGGGTCCGCTTCGCACCGTTCCAGACCTCCAGCCGGAACTCGCTGACCAGCACCAGTGAACGGAGCAGCTCCTCGCACGCGGCCCCCGAGAGCCGCCAGCCGTCCCTGAGGTACAGCCGGACCCGCGTACCGCCTTCCGGCAGGTCCGCGCCCGCCAGCTCCTGCACCCGGAACAGGCTCGCGCTCCCCGGGATGAAGACCCGCAGCGCCCTGGCCGCCGGGTACCCGTCCGGGCCCACCGGGCGGGTGACGATCTCCATCTCGTCGGCCAGCATGAAGTAGCTGAACACCCCGATGCCGAAACGGCTGTTCGGGTACAGCCGGAGTGCGCCGTCCTGCCGGAGCCAGGCGGCCTGCTCCCGCCGGAACTCCCGGGACTGGCCGAACCGGCGCCCCGCCCGGGTGAAGGTCTCCTTGAGCTGATCGACCGTCATGCCGACGCCGTTGTCGAGGCACTCCACGTAGCGGCCCCGCTCGTCCTCCCCCACCGTGATCCGGATGCCGCCCTCCCAGGGCGCGGGACAGCCGCCCGCACCCCGCAGGTAGCGCAGCCGCATCGCCCGGTACCGGCAGGCGTCCATCGCGTTCTGGTAGAGCTCCCGGACGGCCAGGTGGCGCTGGCCGTCGTACAGCTGCTCCCCCATCAGCAGCCGGCGCACCTCCGTCTGCGCCAGCGTGAAGCGCAGCAGCGGCACGTCGTAGGCCCGGCGGCCCTGCCGCTCGTCCGCGCGCAGCCTGCGGTCGGTCACGCCGGACGGCAGGCCGGCCAGCAGTGCCGTCTCGGCCGCCGGCCATCGCCGGGCCGCTTCACGGACCCGGCGGACCAGGCCGTCGGCCTCCTCCACGATCGCGGCGAGGGTCTCGTGGATCGCCGGGTGCGGGCAGACCGCGTCGAGGTGGACCTCGCCGGCCTCCGCGTGCCAGTCGGCGGCCCGCACGGCGGTGAGCAGTTCTCCGGGAAGCACCGGGTCGGAGACCACGAGGTGCTCGACGACGGTCTCCGGAAGCATCCGGGCGTCCACCGCGAACAGGACCGCCAACCGCAGGAGGGCCGCGAGGGCGCGGACCCGCAGGGTGCCGGACCCACCCGCCAGCGGGTAGCGCTCCGGCAGCCCCAGGGCCTCCGCCTCCGGCGGTTCCCCCAGCACCGGAGCCGCGGTGATCATCCGCAGGGCGGCCGACAACTCGGCCACCCGACCGGACGGCTGGGCGGCGCCACCGTTCGCCGGCATCATCCGGAGGGCGAGGCGGTCGGCGCGGTGCGGGGGCACCGGCAGCTCGTCCGTCTCGAAGCGCTCCGCGATCCAGCGGTGCACCAGCCAGAGCACGGCGGCGTCGAACTGGTGGTCCGTCACCTCGCCCAGCTCCCGCAGGAGCATGTCCCCGAGCCGTCCCGACACCTCGGGGTGGCGGGCCATCACCTGCTCGTACTGGCGCCGCTGTTCACCCGCGTCGTCCTCGTCGAGCGTCCAGCGCGGTTCGAACCGCGCGGCCTGGCTCAGCCGCTCCGCCCAGGCCGCCTCCCGCAGGAACACCCCGGCCACCAGCGCGGCGGCCTCCAGGGCGGACAGCTCGACGCCCTCGGGGAGCAGCCGGGGCAGCCGGTCACCGAGCACCCGCACCGGGAAGTCGTCGTCCGCCCAGGGATCCGGCAGGTCCTTCTGCGCGAGGTGCACCTGCCGGGCGACCTCGGTGGCGAGCTCGGTCAGGCACTCCTGGAGGTGCGTCACCAGCGCCGCCTCGGCCGCCGGCACCCGCGCCCAGAGCCCCGGCGCGTACACCGCCTCCTGCCAGCTCTCCAGCAGTCGACGGCCCTGTGCCACGGGGGTCGTCCGGGTCTCGTGCTCCAGGGCCGTCCCGTAGTGGATCCGGACGTCCTGCTCCCCGGCCCGCTCGCGCCGGGCGTACTGCCGGGTGAGCCGGGCGGCGGTCCCGTACAGCTCCTCCACCGTGCTGGCCTCGGTGAGCGGGTCGAAGGCGTCGGCCAGTGCCCTGGTGAAGAAGCTCCCGGCAGCCGAGTACCCGGCCCGCTGCCCGGGAGCGCAGGCCGTCATCACCGCGAAGCCGCCCTCCGGCGGCCCCTTGGTGATCCGGCTGCCGAACTCCGTGGTGCCGTCCTCCTCCTCGGCGGACCGGCAGGCGTCGATCAGCCAGAGCACGGTGCCGGCCCGGCAGGCCGTCAGGTAACGGCTCAGGTCGGCGTCCAGCAGGGACTCCAGGACGTGCGGCTGGTCCCAGCCGGACGTCCCGCCGTCCTCGGGTGCCCGGGCGTCCGCCGGCACCAGGTGGTCGGTGTCGCCCACCCGGATGCCGTGTCCGGTGTAGTGCAGCAGCACGGTGGAGCCGGGCGGGGCGTCCCGTGCGAGGCCGGCCAGGGCGGCGGTGATCTCGTTCCGGGTCGGGTCGCGCAGGACCTCGACCCGGTAGCCCGACCCGCCCAGGGCGGCGGCCAGCAGCCGCTGGTCGACGGCGACCGCCTCCGCCAGCGGCGGGAACCAGTCCCCCGCCGCCGGGGTCTCCCCCACGCCGATCAGCAGTGCGAGCCGCTCCGGCGCACCCTCCCCGCCCACCGTCCAGCTCCTTCCGGGTCTAACCGTTCGTCAGGACCAGGCGGTGCGTGGTGGCCTGGTCGACCTGGTCCGGGGAGTACGGCCAGGGCAGCAGGTTGCCGCGCTGCCAGTCGACGGTCTGGTCGTCGTAGTTGTCGTGGTAAGCGTGGCCGGAGGCGCCGCCGACGTTGATCCAGCGGGAGGCGTTGAAGTCGCTCAGGTCGACGACCATCCGCATCGAGGGGATCCAGTCCACCTGGTAGCCGGCCGCCGCGTTCCAGCCCGCAGCGTTGACCGCGGCGGTGCCGCCGGAGAGCCGGTACGGGCCGCGGTTGAGCAGGCGGTGCACCAGGCCGGAGGCGATCGAGGAGTCGTCCGAGCCGAGCGTCTGCTCCTTGAGCTCCAGGGTGTGCAGGCGGCCCCAGCTCCAGGTGGAGACGTCCTTGCCGAGGCGGGAGGTCAGGTCCTGGCGGGCGTTCTTGAGCGCCTGGGCGAGCAGGTTGCCCAGGCCCTTCTGGGTCTGCCGGTCGGAGTCCTTGTACTCCCACCAACTGGAGTCGGGCTGGGTGAGCAGCCGGCGGACCACCTCGGTCCAGCGGTCGCCGCCGTCCGGCTGCGCCTGGCCCGGGTCGCGGGTGCCGCAGACGGTGACCACGGGGTTCTTGTTGAGGTCGTCCTGCGGCAGGGTGTCGGCGGACTTCTGACGGACCAGCAGGCAGTCGCCCTCGGCGCGCAGTCCGGCCGGGAACTTCTGGCCGAAGGCCAGGGTGAGCAGCTGGCGCCAGACGCCGTTGTAGTAGGCGGCGGCGGCCGAGTCGGCGTCCTGGTTGTAGTTCCAGTCCTTGAGCAGGTCCTGGGCCTCGCGGACGTAGGGGTCGTCGATCCGGATCTTGAGCAGCAGCGGCACCAGGGTCCGGGCCATCACGCTGGTGTTGTCGAGCTGGATCGCCTTCATGTCCTCCGGCGAGATCTTGCCGCCGTTCTTGAGGCGGTCGGTGATCTGGTCGGTGATCTCCTTGGCGCGGGTGCCGTACTCCCAGTCGGTGGTGAGGACGGGCTTGTAGCTCTGGTCCACCACGGCCTGGTTGGCGGTGACGATGTAGCCCTCGGAGGGGTTGAGCACGTACGGCAGGGACTTGAAGGGGACGAAGTCGTACGCCCCGTTGGTGCCCTTCCAGCCGTAGGTGGAGTCCCAGCCCGGGGCGGGGTAGCGGCCGTCGCCCTTGGTGCGCTGGGGGATCATGCCGGGGGCCTGGTAGCCGATGTTGCCCTTGGTGTCGGCGTAGAGGAGGTTCTGCGCGGGGACGGCGAAGTCGGCGGCGGCGGCCCGGAACTGGTCCCAGTTGGCGGCCTGGTTGAGCTTGAAGACGGCGTCCATGGTCTTCCCCGGCACCAGCGCGGTCCACTGCAGGGCGACGCCGTAGCCGCCGGCCCGGTCGGGCGCGGAGTCGGCGGGGGCGTACTTGCCGACGTTCTGCTGCTCGGTGGACTTGTCGGAGATCAGCGGGCCGCGGTCGGTGGTGCGCACCACGATGGTGCGGTCCTCCCCGCCGGCCACCTTGATGGTCTCCTTGCGGGTCTCGAACTTCCGCTCCTGACCGTCCACCAGGTAGGTGTCCGGGCCGGTGACCTTCTCCAGGTAGAGGTCGGTCACGTCGGCGCCGAGGTTGGTGAAGCCCCAGGCCACGTCCTTGTTGTGGCCGATGACCACGCCGGGCATGCCCGCGAAGGTGAAGCCGGCGGTGTCGAAGCCGCAGGCCGGTCCGGTGGTGCGGCAGTGCAGGCCCATCTGGTACCAGATGGACGGGTTGGCCGGGCCGAGGTGCGGGTCGTTGGCCAGCAGCGGCTTGCCGGTGGTGGTGTGCTTGCCGTCCACCACCCAGGAGTTGGAGCCGATGCCCTGGCCCTGCCGGCCGAGCAGCTGCGGCATCGCGGCCATCTTCCCGGCCACGTCGCCGAGCAGCGAGGCGGTGACGGCGCGGGACTGGCCGGTCGGCTGGGCAGCGTTGGCCTGGCCGTCGGCCGGGCGGTAGGTGCCGTCGGCGCCGACCTTGCCGGTCTTCACGATGGTGCCGTTGCGGTCGTACGGGTACGGCGGGTAGAGCTGCTCGATCTTCTCGGCGCTGAAGTCCTGGGCCAGCAGCGAGCGGTCGATCTCCTCCTGCATGTTGCCCGAGAGGTTCCAGGCCATCGCCTTGAGCCAGGCCACCGAGTCGACCGGGCTCCACGGCTCGGGCGAGTAGTCGCCGTTCACGGTGCCGAGCAGGGCGTACTCCAGCGAGGCGGAGCTGCCGCCGGGGTGCTCCTTCAGCCAGGCGTTCACGCCGTCGCTGTAGGCCTGGAGGTACTTCTTGGTGTCGGCCGAGAGCTGGGTGTCGAACTCCTGCTGGGCCACCCGGCGCCAACCCATGGTGCGCAGGAAGGAGTCGGTCTCGACCTGGCCGTCGCCGAACATCTCGGACAGCCGCCCGGCGGTGACGTGCCGTCGGACGTCCATCTCCCAGAAGCGGTCCTGCGCCTGGACGTAGCCCTGGGCGCGGAAGAGGTCCTCGGCGGTGTCCGCGTACAGCTGCGGCACGCCCTTGGCGTCGCGCTTCACGTCCACCGGCGCGGTCATCCCGGCCACCTTGACGTTCCCGTCCAGCTGCGGGAAGGAGGCCTGCACCGTGTGCACGGCGAACCAGCCGCCGCCCACCGTGCCGGCGACCAACAGCACCACCAGCACGATCACGAGCAGACGAGCGCGCCGGAACCTCTTCGAGCGGGGCATCTGGTTGAGTCCTTGGCTGGGAGACGGGCGGCCGTGACAGACCACCACATTAGGGCGCACGCGCTTGCGGAGCTGCACTCGGGGCGCCCGTGGTCGGATCAGGTGGACCCTACCGGCCCTTCCCGAGACCGGAATCCGCCCCACCCCGCCCCGCACGGCGCCACCGAACCGGAACCCGTCCGACCCCGCCCCACCCGCCCGCACCGCCCCACCCCGCACGGCGCCTCCGAAGCGGAACCCGTTCGACCACATGTAAAAGAGCAGGTAAAATGTTAGACTGGGTAACGATCCCTGGATGACGGACCGTCAGGTCCCCTTCCGGGGCCTGCCTTCAGACGCTCCATCAGCCCGCCCCCTCACTGCGCCGAGGTGCCCCTGCGTGACTGTCGACGACCTGAACCGCTTCCTGCTCGAAGTCGCCGTGGTGCTCCTCTTCGCGGTCGTCGCCGTGCGCTTCTCCACCCGCACCGGCCTCCCCAGCCTGCTGATCTACCTCGGCATCGGCGTCGCGCTCGGCCAGAACGGACTCGGCATCGAGTTCGACAACGCCGAGCTCACCCAGGTACTGGGCTACGCGGCCCTGGTGGTGATCCTCACCGAGGGCGGACTGAAGACCAGTTGGCGCTCCATCAGACCCGTGATGCCCGCCGCCACCGTGCTGGCCACCTTCGGGGTCGCGGTCAGCGTCGCGGTCACCGCCCTCGGCGCGCACCTGCTGGCCGGCTTCGACTGGCGCACCTCGCTGCTGCTCGGCGCGATCGTCTCCTCCACCGACGCCGCGGCGGTCTTCTCGGTGCTGCGCACCGTCCCGCTGCCGTCCCGGCTGAACGGCCTCCTGGAGGCCGAGTCCGGCTTCAACGACGCCCCCGTGGTGATCCTGGTGGTCGCCTTCGCCACCACCGGCCCGCTGGACTCCTGGTACGCGCTGCTCGGCACGATCATCGCCGAGCTGGCCATCGGCGCGGCCGTCGGCCTCGCGGTCGGCAAGCTCGGCGCCTGGGCGGTGCGGCACATGGCACTGCCCTCCTCCGGCCTGTACCCGATCGCCGTGATGTCGCTCGCGGTCGGCGCCTACGCGGGCGGTGCGCTGCTGCACGGCTCCGGCTTCCTGGCCGTCTACATCGCCGCGGTGGTGCTCGGGAACTCCAAGCTCCCGCACGGCCCGGCGGTGCGCGGCTTCGCCGACGGACTGGCCTGGATCGGGCAGATCGGCATGTTCGTCCTGCTCGGCCTGCTCTGCACCCCCGGCACCATGGGCTCGGCCATCGTGCCCGCGCTGGTGATCGGCGCGGTGCTGGTCTTCGTCGCCCGGCCCGCCTCGGTCTTCGCCACCATGACCCCGTTCAAGCTGCCCTGGCGGGAGCAGGCCCTGCTCAGCTGGGCCGGGCTGCGCGGCGCGGTGCCGATCGTGCTGGCCACCATCCCGCTGGTGCTCCAGCAGGACTCGGCCCTGGCCAACGAGGTCTTCAACATCGTCTTCATCCTGGTCGTGGTCTTCACCCTGCTCCAGGGCCCGACCCTGCCGCTGGTGGCCAGGTGGCTCCGGATCGGCGAGGGCTCGATGGGCCGGGACCTGGGCATCGAGTCCGCCCCGCTGGAGCGGCTGCACGGGCAGCTGCTCTCGGTCGCCCTCTCCGCCGAATCCCGGATGTCCGGCGTCGAGGTCGGCGAACTCCGACTGCCGCCCGGGGCGGCCGTCACCCTGGTGGTCCGCGACGGCTCCAGCTTCGTGCCCGACCGCGCCACCGTGCTGCGGGCCGGCGACGAACTGCTGGTGGTCACCACCGAAGAGGTCAGCGAGGCCGCCGAGAAGCGGCTGCGCGCGGTGGACGAGGGCGGCAAGTTGGCCGGCTGGCTGCGCGGACGCTCCCGGCCCTAGGGGCTGGCTCCTTGAAGGCCTGACCTGGGTTTCGTTCCCCCGCGCCGGTGTTCACCGTGAATTCACCGGCGCGGAGGGGTGGCAGAGTCACGCTACCCGCGTAGAATGGCTCCGTAGATCTTCTGAGAACCGAACTGAAAACACCCGCTACATCTGCCTGAAGCAGAGTTGGCGCGACCGCTCGGCGGCCGCGTCCGGACGCCCCACCCTCGGCCGTCCGGGCCCGGTATCAACCCCGGTCGACGCGCGAGAGGACAGCTCTCGGCGCCGTCGGGGTCACCCACACCCCCACTGCGCTACCAGGCAGCAGGAAGGACCGACCGTGACGGCCCGCCGAACGGTCGACGACCCCACCCGCGTCGGATACGGTGCCCTGCTCCGCACGCCCGGCGCCTGGACGTTCCTGGCCCCCGCCTTCGTGGCGCGCCTGCCGTACGCGATGCTCAGCCTGGGCATCGTCCTGCTGGTCCTGGAGACCCACGGCTCGTACGGCACCGCCGGCAGCGTCGCCGCCGTCTCCGCCGTCGCACAGGCCTTGATCGGCCCGCAGACCGGACGCCTCGCCGACCGCCACGGGCAGGCCGCGGTCCTGCTGCCCAGCATCGCGGTGCACGCGGTCTCGGTGGCCGCCCTGATCGGCCTGGCCCTCGGCCACGCCCCCGCCTGGGCGCTCTTCCTCGCCGCCGCCCCCGCCGGCGCCAGCGTGCCGCAGATCGGCGCGATGGTCCGCTCCCGCTGGGTCGCCCGGCTCTCCGACTCCCCGGCCACCCTGAACACCGCCTTCGCCTTCGAGTCCGTCACCGACGAGTTCACCTTCGTCGTCGGGCCGGTGCTGGCCACCGCCATCGCCGCAGGGGTCTCCCCCACCGCGACCCTGATCGCGGAGGCCGCGCTCACCGTGGCCGGCGGCCTGGCCTTCGCCGCCCAGCGCTCCACCGCCCCGGCCCGCCACCCGCACGTCGAGGGCACCGAGCGCGTCTCCGCCCTCGCCTCCCCGGGCGTCCGACTGCTGGCGGCCTCCTTCCTGGGCGTCGGCACCGTCTTCGGCGCGCTCCAGGTCTCCATCACCGCCTTCGCCGAGAGCGTCGGCAAGGCCGACATGAACGGCGTCGTCTACGGGATCTTCGCCGGCGGCTCGATGGTGGCCGGCGTGGTCTACGGGCTGGTCAACTGGCGGCGCTCGGCCCGGCAGCGGATGCTCGCCTGCTACGCCCTGCTGCTGGCCGGCTGCTCCACCCTCTGGGCCATGCCCAACCTGGCCACCCTGACCGTCGCCGCACTCCTCTGCGGCCTGGCCATCGCCCCGACCCTGATCACCGGCTACACCCTGATCGAGACCCTGGTCGCGGACAACGCCAAGACCGAGGCCTTCACCTGGCTCACCGGCGCGATCGGCCTGGGCCTGGCCCTGGGCTCCACCGTGGCCGGACAGCTGATCGACTGGCGCGGCGCCTCGGCCGGCTTCACCGTCCCGCTGGCCGGGGTCGGCCTGGGCCTGGTGGCCCTGCTGGCCCTGCGCCACCTGCTGGTCGCGCCCGGCCCGGCGAGCCGTACGGTGGCCCGGTCCGAGAGCCGCTCCGAAGGCCGCGGCGGACAGCGCGTGGGTGGCCAGGCGGCGGTTCTCACACCGGCGGCGCTGGACTGATCCTGCGGAATGCCGCATCATTGACCATCGTTAGCACTCATCAGGTGAGAGTGCCAGGGGGAAGGCCAGGAGGAAGAACACGTGCCCACGTACCAGTACCAGTGCACCCAGTGCGGCCACGGCCTGGAGGCGGTCCAGAAGTTCACCGACGAGGCACTGACCACGTGCCCGGACTGCCAGGGCAAGCTCCGCAAGGTGTTCTCCGCCGTGGGCGTGGTGTTCAAGGGCTCCGGCTTCTACCGCACCGACAGCCGCTCCTCGTCGAGCAGCTCGGTGAGCTCCTCGTCCTCGTCGTCGTCCTCCTCCTCGGGATCGTCGACGTCGACCCCGGCGGCCGCTCCGGCGTCCTCGGGCGGCTCCAGCAGCGGTGGTTCGTCGAGCTCCGGCTCCGCGAGCTGAATCGATCCTTCCGTACGGCCCGGCACCCCGAGGTGCCGGGCCGTCGGCGTTCTCCCGAGCCCGTCCTCCGTACGGGTGAAGTCCGTTGTCCACAGGCCGGGGTTGTCCACAGGCAGTGGACGGTCTCCGCCGCGCCGCCTCGCGCCGCAGCACTCTGATCCCGCGACGCCCCCGCACCGTGCGGGGGCCCGGACCAGAGGCGGCGCCCGATGTCCACCACCCCGCTCACCCGCACCGGTTCCCGTCCCGGCGACGCCCGCACGGCCGTCCCGGCCGCCGCCCCCGCCGTGCCGCCGCGCCGGGTGGTGCCGCCCTTCCCGCCCATCCGCCGGGGCTCCGGCGGGCGGCACCGACTCCAGCAGGCCGTCCGGCACCGGCCCGGGCTGCTCGCCACCGGCCTGCTGGCCGCCGCCACCGCCCTGGCGGCCGGCCCGCTGCGCCCACCGGCCGGGCCGGTCCCGGCCGCCGAGGCCGTCGCGCTGCCCCGCTGCACCGGCTCCGCCCCACCCTCCTGACCAGCCCCCACGCGTCGCCGACCAGTGACGATCCGTCAATTCCGGGCCGTGGAATTCACCCGTGACCATCCGTGCTGACTGTCGTTCAGCGCGGCATGAAGGGCTTCAAGGAATTCCTGCTTCGCGGCAATGTCATCGACCTCGCCGTAGCCGTCGTGATCGGCGCGGCCTTCACCAAAGTCATCAACGCCTTCGTCGACGGCGTCATCAATCCGCTCGTCGGGGCGTTCGGCGCCAAGGACCTGTCCGCCTACTCGTCCTGCCTGAAGGGCCCCTGCTCGGTGGACGCCGACGGAAAGGTCACGTCCGGCATCCTCATCCTCTGGGGATCGGTGATCAGCGCGCTGATCACCTTCCTGATCACCGCAGCGGTGGTCTACTTCGTGCTCATCGTCCCGATGAAGCGCGTGATGGCCCGGTACAAGAGCCCGGCCGAGGAGGCCGCCGAGGCCGAGGCCAAGGAGGTCGCGCTGCTCACCGAGATCCGGGACGCGCTGGTCCGCCAGCGCTGACCGTCCCGCCCCCGGCACCACTCCCCCGCGGCTGCCGCGCCGTCACCCCCCGTGGTGCGGCGGCCGCTGACTCAGGTACCAGTCCAGCCCCCGGCCCCCGCCGCCCCCGCCCTCGGAGCCGCCCCAGCCCTGATCGGTGTCGTCACTGGTCTGCCGGTCGAAGGGGTCGTCGAAGACCAGCTTGGACTTGGGCTTCGGCTGCACCCCCGCCTCCTGCCCCTGCTGCTCTTCCCGCTGCTCCTGCTGCTCAGCCACCGCTGTCACTCCTTCGTCCGTCTCCGCTCCAGCCTAGGGTCTGTCCCCCCGATGGGGCCGTCCCCGGGGCCACGAACGGCGACGGACCCCGCCGGGGCCGAAGCCCCGTCAGGGTCCGTCTGCTCGTCGTACGGGGCGCTCCCGCCACCGGTCAGGCCGCCTCGAAGCCCGCGTGGTCCGCGATCTTCTTCAACTCGGCCAGCGCGTGCTTCTCGATCTGCCGGATCCGCTCCCGGGTCAGCCCGTGCTGCTTGCCGACCTCGGTCAGCGTCCGCTCCCGGCCGTCCTCCATCCCGTAACGGGACCGGATGATCGAGGCGGTGCGGTCGTCCAGCCGGCCGATCAGACCGTCCAGCTCCTCGCGACGGAGCATCACCATCACGGCGTCCTCCGGCGAGACCGCGCCGGTGTCCTCCACCAGGTCTCCGAACTGGGTCTCGCCCTCGTCGTCGACCGACATGTTCAGACTGACCGGGTCACGCGCCCAGTCCAGCACGTCCTTCACGCGCTGCTCGGTGGTGTCCAGCTCGGCCGCCACCTCGGCCGGCTCGGCCTCGCGGCCCAGCTCCTTCGACTTCTCCCGCTGCACCCGGCGGATCCGGCCGAGCTCCTCGACGAGGTGCACGGGCAGCCGGATGGTGCGGGACTGGTCGGCGATCGACCTGGTGATCGCCTGCCGGATCCACCACGTCGCGTAGGTGGAGAACTTGAAGCCCTTCGAGTAGTCGAACTTCTCGACCGCCCGCACCAGGCCCGCGTTCCCCTCCTGGATCAGGTCGAGCAGCGGGAGACCGCTGCGCGGGTACCGCCGGGCCACCGCCACCACGAGTCGGAGGTTCGACCTGATGAAGACGTCCTTGGCGCGCTCCGCGTCCTCGGCTATCGCCTCCAACTCCTCACGCTTGGCGCCCTTCGGCAGCGTCTTCTCGTCCAGCAGGTGCTGGGCGTAGACGCCGGCCTCTATTCGCAGCGACAGCTCCACCTCCTCGGCGGCGTCGAGCAGGGGCGTACGGGCGATCTCGTCGAGATACATGCCCACGAGGTCTCGGTCGGCCTCAAGGTTGTTCGGCCGGGCCGTGCGAGTCCGGTCGGCCTTGTCGCGAACGACGGCACGAGTGGCCATGCTTGCTCCCTTGCTGCTGGTGCCGATCTGCCTTGGATCCCGCCCCGCCGGGGGTGAGCCGGGGCAAAGGTGTGCGGGCCCCAGGAGGCTCACACGTAACGATCCAACGCACAGAAATAGGACAACATTCCCAACTCACCCAGTTTCTTCCCGGCATGCAGTATCCTGCGACTTTTCCCGCGCGACGGTCGACAGCGCGTGACACCGGGACGACACGGCGTGAATGCGGAGCTCTCCGATCCGCCCTCCCCTCCGCACAACGGACGGACGCCGGTCATCCGCAGCTTCTCCCCACAAAAGATGCCGAATCGCTATCCGTACTGCCTCCGAACCACCCCGGCCACTGGGAAGGTGTCAGTCATGTACCCGTCCATTTCCGGCGCCCGCGCCGGGGCCGTCCCTCCGGCCGCCGGCCGGCCCGGCGACGGGGCCGGGCTCCGCCGTCGGCGGCAGCTGCTCGTCTGCACCGCCGTGAGCCTGGGGTCCGCCGCACTGCTCGCCACCCTGGCCCTGCTGGTCCTCGGCGACTGGCGGCCACTGCGACGGCTGGACGAGGGCTGGATCGCCTCGCTGCACGGGTACGCCCTCGACCACACCGTGTGGACGGCGTCCATGCAGACCCTGGCCGACATCGGCAGCACCGTCACCATGCGGGTGCTGCTCGCCCTCACCGCCCTCTGGCTCTGGGCGATCGGGGCCCGCACCCTGGCTGGCTGGGCGACCACCCTGATCCTGACCGGCTGGCTGGTGGAGAGCGGCGGCAAGGAGCTCGCGGGACGCGACCGCCCGCTCTTCCACGACCCGGTCGCCGCCGCCTCCGGCCTCTCCTTCCCCTCCGGGCACGCACTGACCTCCACCGTCACCTGCGGCGCCCTGGTGATCCTGGTCTGGCCCCGGGCCAACCGCTCCGGCCGGATCGCCGCCTGCGGCATCGCGGGCACGGCCGTGCTGGCCATCGGCTGGACCAGGATCGCGCTCGGCCTGCACTGGCCCAGTGACGTCCTCGGCGGCTGGCTGGCCGGGGCCCTGGTGATCAGCGCCGTCACCCTGGCCCTCGAACTCTGGCGCCCCGGCGCCCTCTCCCGCGACGTCCACCGGGTCGGTCGGCGGACCCGACCCCGTGTCCAGCGGGTGCTCGCGACCCCGGAGCCGAGCGTCGCCTCCGAGCCCGCGGACGACCTCGCCCACGACCCAGCCCCCGACCTCGACCCCGGCGACCCCGCTCCCCGGCACCGTTCCTGACGGTCCGTGAGAAGGATCACACGAGCGCCCCGGAACCACACGGGGAGGGATCGGTCAGGGCAGGATCAACCGATTCACTCCCTATCGGCAGCGGAAAAACCGTCCTGAACAGGTACTTTCACGACACCTCACGCCTCAGCGGCATGCCGACGGCCCGAGCTGGAGAGATTTCCAGCACACGGCACGGGGCTCCCCAGCGGGTGCCGCAGTGCGGCAGACTTCTCCGGCCGGGTGTGCCTACCCCCGGCCGGGCCGGGCAGTCGCCGCACTTCCGCTGCCCAGGCACCGAGTGACGGGGGTCGGATGACCATGCACAGGACGGACGAACCGGCCAACCCGTACGGAGAACCGCCCGCGACACCGTTCCACCACGTCCCGGACGCCCCGGCCGCCGCCGCTCCCGCTCCTGTGCCCGACAGCCGCTTCCCCGAGGGCTTCTTCCGCGACGAGCCCGCCGCCGCTCCGGCTCCTTCCGCACCCCCGGCCGCACCCGCCGCGCCGCACCACGCGCCCGACGCCTACGGCGCCCCCGGCCAGCCTGCCGTCCACCCGACCATGCAGCTGAGCCAGCCCGCGCCGAGCCACCCGACCATGCAGCTGAGCCAGCCGGCCCCCAGCCAGCCGACCATGCAGCTCGGCCCGCAGGTGCCCTCGCCTCGGCCACCGCACCCGGGCCGGCAGGCAGCTCCTCCGATGCCGCCCGTCCCGCCCGTGCCGCCGACCGTCCCCGTGGCCCCGCTCGCCGGGGGCGGCCTGCCCGACGCCACCATGCAGCTCACCGTCGTCCCGGCCTCCGAGCCCGCCCTCGCGCCGCCCGCGCCGCAGCAGCACCCGGCGGCCACCGGGCCCGGGTCGGAGCCCGAGTCGGAGTCCGCCAAGGCCGGCCGGACCGCCCGCAACGGCATGATCATGGCGCTCGGCTCGCTCAGCTCCCGCGCGCTCGGCTTCGTCCGCGCGGCCGTGATCGCCGCGGCGATCGGCGTGGCCGGCGTCGGTGACGGCTACGCGGTGGCCACCATGCTGCCGAACACCATCTTCATCATGCTGATCGGCGGCGTGCTCAACTCGGTCTTCGTGCCCGAGCTGGTCCGGGCCGCCCAGCAGCACGCCGACCGCGGCGTGGCGTACACCAACCGGCTGCTGACGGTCTGTGGGGTGGTGCTGATCGGCATCACCGCCGTGGCCTTCTTCTGCTCCCCGATGATCGTGGACGCCTACACCAACTACGGTCCGAACGACACCGCCCAGCGCGAGCTCACCCTGGCCCTGGCCCGGTACTGCCTCCCGGCGGTGCTGTTCTACGGCCTGTTCGGCCTGCTCGGGCAGGTGCTCAACTCCCGTGACCGGTTCGGCGCGATGATGTGGGCCCCGGTGCTCAACAACGTCGTCGTGATCGCCGTCTTCAGCCTCTACATGGTGCTGTTCGACTTCGCCAAGACCGCCGACGACGTCTCCAGCGGGGCGGCCATGCTGCTCGGTCTGGGCAGCGCCTTCGGCATCCTGGTCCAGGCGCTGGCCCTGCTGCCCTCGCTCCGGGCCTCCGGCTTCCGCTACCGCCCGCGCTTCGACTGGCGCGGCTCCGGGCTCACCACTCCGCTCCGGGCGGCCGGTTGGGCCCTGATGCTGGTCGTGGTCACCCAGCTCTGCTTCCTGGGCATCACCAACCTGGCCACCGGCGCCCTCGCCAAGGCCGCCGACGACGGCCTCACCGGCATCGGCCTCGGCTACACCGCCTACAACAACGCCTACCTGCTCTTCATCGTCCCGCAGGGCATCATCACGGTCTCCCTGGTCACCGCGATCCTGCCGGGCATGTCCCGCTCGGTGACGGCGGGCCGCTTCACGGAGGTCGGCCGCGAGCTGGCCCAGACGCTGCGCAGCTCCGCCGGGATGATCGTGCCCGCCTCGGCGGTCTTCCTCGCCCTGGCCACCCCGATCGCCCGCCTCGCCTACGGCCACGGCAACGTGGCGGCCGCCGACGTCGAGGTGATCGCCCAGGTCCTGATGGCCTTCGCGATCGGCCTCCCGGCCTTCTGCGCGCAGTACGCGCTGGCCCGTGGCTTCTACGCGATGAGCGACGCCCGCACCCCGTTCTGGCTCACCACGGTGATCTCCGGCAGCAACGTCGCCCTCTCCTACGTCGCCTTCCTGGTGCTGCCCAGCCGCTGGATCATCGTCGGCATGGCCGGCGCCCACACCCTGGCCGTCCTGCTCGGCGTGGCCCTCACCGGCCGCGCGCTCGGCCGCCGCCTCCGCCGCGAGGGCACCACCGCCGCGTCCCCGGCTCCGGCCCACCCGGCCGACCTCCCGCCGGACGCCACCCTGGTCCTCAACACCGGCCTCAACACCGGCGCCGCCGCCGGCCGCCGCGCCCCGGTCCGCAGCGGCCTCGACGGCGCCCGGGTGGTCGTCCTCCACCTCGCCCTGGCCCTCGCCTGCGCCCCCGGAGCCCTCGCCGCCCACTGGCTGACCGGCCTGGTCTCCGACCTGGTGCCCAACGAGGTCATCGCCGCCCTGCTCTCCCTCGGCACCGGCTCCCTCCTCATCCTCGCCTCCGTCCTCCTCCTCGCCCGCCCCCTCGGCGCCGGCCAGGCGGTCGGCCCGCTGGCCCGCAAGCTCCGCATCCCCTACCCCACCCCGGCCCCGGCCGCCGCCACCCCGGGCAACGGCAAGCACCGCCGCTGAGGCCGGCAGCCGGCGACCGCCGGCTCAGGAGAGCTCGGGGTCGATGTGGGCCGGGGTGCGGTCGGCGGACTTGAGGCAGGCGATGACGCGCTCGTGGGTGTCACCGACCCGGTCGACCACCTGGACCCGGATGTAGACCTCCTCGACCACCTGCATGGCCCGTTCGGTGAACCAGCCGAGGAAGCACACCCCCTGGGCGGGGAGCGGGATGCCCGCGGTGACGACCGTGATCATGAAGTCCTGGCGCAGCTGCAGCCCCGCGCCCGCGATCCGTTCGATCGCCTGCAGGGCGGTGCCCCAGCCGCCCGGCTCCCGGGGCGGCTCGTCGGGCGGCGGCGGCAGGAAGGTGACCAGGTAGGAGATCTCGGTGACGACCGCGACGTCCTGGGCGGCATTGGTCAGGACGCAGGCCCAGGCCCGCTGGCCGTGCGGGGCCACCCCGTCGACCGCCCGGCCCGAGTGCCCCAGGGCCGGACGGACCGTCCGGGCGTACTGGGCCCGGGCCAGCGAGGCGCCGACGGCGGCGAGCGCCGCGGCGGTGGCGCTCTGGATGTCCAGGAGCCTCAACCGCCAGGGCCAGCTGCCCTGCAGCTCGGCCGACAGGTTGTCCCGGAGCACGCTGTAGGCCAGCAGGGCCAGGGCCACGGCCGTCGCCGCGTTCAGCAGCCTGGACAGCAGCGCGTTCCGGCGCACGACTCTCTGCTTGCTCTCCAACCGGCCCCCCTGGTCGCGGCCGACGCCCCGAGTCCAGGGCGATCGGACCGTCGATTCTAGACGCCTGCCGGCAGGACGGACAGGGCGCCAACTGGGGTTCCGTTCAGCGCACTTGGAGCACTCAGCTGCCGGGCACCCGGCGCAGCTCGCGGATCGGACGGGTCGTCAGCAGCGCTCCGGCCACCATCAGCCCGGCCGTCCCGACCGCGGCCAGCACCGCCCCCGGCCCGAACGCGGCCGCCGCCGGCCCGGCCAGCGCGCTGCCGACCGGGAGCATGCAGACCGAGCCCGCGACGTCGTACGCGTGGACGCGGTTCAGCACCTCGCCGGGCACCTGGGTCTGCACGCTGGTCGCCCACATGACGCCCCAGAAGGTGACGCCCGTACCGACCAGCACCTGGGCGACGACGAGCGCGGGCACGCCCCAGCCGAGGACGATCCCGAACGGGTAGAGCGGGTAGACCAGCAGCGCCAGCGCCCCGGCCGCGAGCGGCCGCACCGGCTTCAGCCGCACCGCCAGCAGGCCGCCGCACACCGTCCCGAGCGCGAGCGCGCAGGTGACCAGCCCGAACGAGGCCGAGCCGTACGCGGGCACCAGCACCCCGGCGGCGACCGGCAGCAGCGGCCCGGTCGCGAACAGGGTGTAGAACATCCAGACCACGATGGTGCCCCAGAGCCAGCTGCGGGAGCGGAACTCGTGCCAGCCCGCGACCAGGTTCCCCCAGAGGCTGTCGCCGGCCGGCGTGGCGGGGGCCGGCCCGAGCCGCAGCGCGAACAGCCCGCAGGCGCTGATGCCGTACGTCGCGGCGGCGATCACCATCACCCAGCCGGTCGCGGCGGCACCGACCAGCAGACCGGCCAGAGCCGGGCCGAGCAGCGCGGTGACCGCCTCGGCGGCCCGCAGCACGCCGTTGGCACCCTGCACGTCCCGGGCCACCAGCGGGACGGTGGAGGCTGCGCCGGGCTGGAACATCGCCGCAGCGGCCCCGGCCACCGCCATCAGGGCGCACAACTGCCAGAGCCGGTCGACCCCTTGGAAGAACAGGACGGCCATCAGGACCCGGGTCACCAGATTGGCGAGGTCGGCGCCGATCATCATCCGGCGCGCGGTGAACCGGTCGGAGAGCACGCCCCCGAAGAGCACCAGTCCGGCGAACGGCGCGGTCATCGACCCGAGCGCGAGACCGACGCTGCCGAGCCCGTGCCCCGAGCCGATCAGCCCTGCGGAGACCGCGACCGGCAGCATGGTGTGGCCGAGCAGTCCGGCACTGCGCGCGCCGAAGTACAGCCGGAAGTTGCGGGACCAGATCGCCGGTCCGAAGGGCACGTCGGCCGGGCCGAAGAGCGGGGGCTGCTGCAGCCCGGATTGCGTCACGGGAAGCAGTCTTGGCCCCGCCCGCCCGGAATTCCAGTAGCAACCGGCCCCGAGCCGCAGGTCGACGGAAACCGACCGGAGCCGACCGAAGCCGACCGACCGATGGGCGGATCGACGGATCCGTCGGCCGATCGCCCGGTCTCCCCCGTCGGCGCCCGCCGACCGCTCCCACCCCGCCGACACGACACGACGAAGGCCGACCCCTCCGGGGTCGGCCTTCGTCGTTCTGTTCGCTGTGCCCCATGCAGGATTCGAACCTGCGACACCGGCTTTAGGAGAGCCGTGCTCTATCCCCTGAGCTAATGAGGCGGGACGTGTCGAAATCCTTGTAGAAAACTCCTACCGGAGTCTTCGGCCAAGGCCCCAACAAGTCGATCGGCCCCTCGCAGGCTCCGGAGCTAGCGAAACCCATGCAGGTGGCGCAGCTGGCGGAGTCCCGTGGTGGACCTGGGGACAGCCTAGCGGACCAGCGCCGTGATGTTGGTGCGGGTTTGCGGAGTCGAGCTACGAGCCGCCTGCCGGTAGGCGCCTACCCGGCGGATGATCCACTCCGTCGACGGTGGAGGGCATGACTGGCAGCGTTCTCCGCCATCACGAATCCAAGCATGACGAGAGTCTGCCGGGGAGCGCCGTAGGCGATCATGCGACCGTTCCAGAGCCGCCTGTCCAGAGAAGCGTTCGTGGACTCCGCGTCTGCCCGGTAGCCGGCGAGCTTCTGGAAGGCTCTGGTGCCCGGTGGGATCTGGCGGAGCCACTCGGGACGGTTGATCTGCCCCAGATCCTCGTCGCTCGCATTGGTGGCCACCCGGATGCGTGCAGTGTGCCCGCCATGTCGGCACGGGATCCGCAGCACGTGGTACCACCTGCACTCATTGGCGGAGGAGCGCTGCTCAAGCTTGACGACCGGCAACGGAATGTTCTCGCCTGTGCCGTCCTCGGTGATGCGACGCTCGGCTACCCGCCCGTCGACGGCCCACAGGTCGTGACGGCACTTGGAGCCGAGATAGGGCGCGAGGCGCCTTGGGCCGCACGTGCCGTGCTGTTTGTTGACCACCAGCCTGCCCTGGCGGGCGATCTCGTCACGATGGATCCCACGGAAAGCACCGTCCCAGACCGTACCGAGCGCGCCACGGGCCTCCCGGAACAACTCCTTGAGGCCGTCAAGGGCCACCCGAGCCTCTCCACCCTCTTGGCCGGCCGGCTGATGGCGCGCTTCGAGGATGACGCGGTCGCGGTAGTCGTCGCCGCGTGCAGAGAACAGGACGAACTTGGGACCCCACACCATCGTCTTGTCCCCGCTCTCCGCATGCAGGCCTGAGCCAGGATCGAAGCGGTGGCGTTTGATTTCGCCGGTGGTGGTGTCGACCGTCTCGGCGGCAGTGGCCGCCGTGGGTGCCTTGACCACCGTGCCGTCACCGATGATGAGCTGCTTCCTCATCGGACTGGACCAGTTCTTGGGGGCGCCGGGGTCAAGGAGGCCTTGGGCCTCTGCCTGCCGCACTGCCAAGGCCCGATGCGCCTCCAGGAGGTCGGCAAGGTGGGGCAGCAGCAGCCGCGTACGGTTGTAGAGCCAGTGGTGCCTGGTGGGACCGCAAGCCGGTAACGCGTCGGCCTCCTGTCTTCCGAGGTTGGCGGCGACACCCTCACGGACGCGACCCCAGGTCTCGCCGCATTGCAGGTGTGCCGCGGTGCTCCGCGCCGAGCCGAACACCATGGTCAGGGCGTTGAAGATCACGTAGACATAGGACGGGTAGTGGCCGGGGCATCCAACACTTCCGGTGGCATGCGTGGGGATGAGGCGGGCAAGTTCGTAAACAGTGGGGTGAGCGGCGATGGCTGCAATCCAGTCATCGCGAGTGACCGTGTCCTTGTCCCTTGAGCTCTTGCGCGGCAAGCGCTCCCCCTTGGGAATGGCCTCGCCGAAGATGTCCATGGGCACGCCTCAGCCACCCCCGTCACGCCAGCGGTGGCCGATGACCGCTGCAGTACGGTCGAGGGACCTGAGCCCGAGCAGGCGGGCCGCGTCCTCGATGCGGCCGCTGGCCGTGAATGCAGTCAGGCCGGCATGCGCCGTGACCGATGCGGGCTTGAGGTCGCTCTCGCGCCCCAATCCTGCCCGCACAAGGACATCCCGCAGGGCCACACAGGCCCGCGCTTGGCGTTGAGCGTCACTGCCGTGACGGCTGGTTGCGAGTGGCTGCGCGCTCCAGGACGCCGGGTACCGTTCAGCCAATTGGTGAATGCGCAGAACGAGGATGCTCTTGCTCCAGGCATCGAGAGCGCACCAACGTTCGTCGGTCTTGCTGGACCCATGAACCCGTACTCGATTGGCCTCCAGATCAAGGTCCGTTCCGCAGATATGGCCGATCTCACCGGTGTTGGCTCCCGCCAGCGCCAGTGCAGCCACGGCGGCATGCCTGGTGCGGTCAGCCGTCGACTCTGCGAAGAGGCGGCAGCAGGCGGCCTCCTCTGCGGTGAGCGGTCTCGCTGACTGCCCGGTGCGGGGAGGCAGCTCGATACTCCAGGTCGGATCGTTGTCGGCCAGCCCGAGCTGACGGGCGGCTCGGAAGAACATCCGAAGGACGGAACGGCGAAGGTGCCTGGTGGACAGGGAAACGTCATCGATCCGTCCATGGCGAGTCCTGCCCCGAGCATGGATGAAGTCGCCTGCGAGGGCTTCGGAAACCTGCCCGACGAGCTCTACACCGTTCGCTGCTGCAAATCGCCTGAACCGGCCGATCAGCAACCCGAACTTGTCCAGGGACTGAACCGACAGCGCACCGCGCTCCATGTCGAGATGCCAAGCAGCGAGGACGTCACCCACAGCGTCCGACAGGGCCACGCTCTCAGCCATGCCAACTGCCCACCGGCGTGGCGGCGATGACACGCGGCGACATCTGCCCGAAAGCGAAGGACATGGCTGCTCTTCCACATAGAGTGCGGTGCATACTTGCACCATCGTGGAAGTCGTAACGCGACTCGGCAACCGGAAGGGATTGGAGCCGTGGGTACATGGGATGATCTCGGCATGCCCCGAAGCAGCAACGACCAAGTCCCGAAGGAGTACGTCAGCTCCGGGACATGGCCACGCGCAGAGCTTCGGGAAGACGCGCCGGCCAGCGCCCATTACTCTCAGGCTCTTGCTCGGAACCTTGAGGCGGCACTCCACGCTTCCGGGCACAGCCTGCGAACTCTGGCCGACGAGGCAGGCCTCACGCACACCACGATCGGACGCGTACTGCGCGGCGAGGTGCTTCCGGACCTGGGGACGCTGGCCCGACTCGAGGTCGTCTTCGACATCGAGCTGTGGCCCGGACTGGCCAGCCTGCCACAACGAATCACCCAATCGGGTGAATCCGCTATTGGCTAGCCATGGAAAACAGCAGGAAACCGCCACCGAGGCGGCGAGGCGTCCGTTAGAGAACTGGCATCATGTTCGTCACGTGGATGGCGAGGGACTTGAACCCTCCGATGCAAAGGTTTCCAGAGGCCTGATCGGGACCAGCCGCCACCCGTTGGAGCGTCCGAAGAGTTACGAAATCCTCACAGATTCGACCCCTTCGGGCGCTCCAGCTTTAGGCCACAGCTTCAGCCGCCTGCACTCGCATGACCTTGCACATCGCAATCATGATGTCGGAGAATTCCTTCGGGTCGAACAGTGCGATATCTGCAGGCGTCAAACGAATATCCACACTGACGGCGTACGAGACTTCGTCAGCAGTCGATGCTGAGGCACGGCGCTGCTGCCGATCCTCGGACTTCGCCTGCGGAGGCACCTTTCCTTCAGTTCCGGCGGTGTTCATCGGCTCCTCGTTCGGGGATTCTCGAGCCGGCAACGGCAAGACGATCTGACCCTTCTCGTCCCGTTGCACGAGGTTCGCGATAATCATCCATTCGACCAGGTAGGCCAGGGCCACCGCACTGTTCTTGTTCGTGTCCACCCCGGCCGCCAGGCGGAGCCGTTCGGTGAGGTCCTCGACGGGTCGCGGCCCCGACGCGAGGAGCGATCGCGCCTCCGTGGCGAACCACATACGCCCGAGGATCTCGCCGAGCGCTTCGCGGGCCAGCTGGCGGTCTCCACCCTGCCTCCACAGGCGGCAGAACCGAAGCAGTCCAGTGGTCGGGGCGTACTTTCCGCCGTCTGCGGCCATCATCAGATCACAAGAGATCATGAAACGAGGCACCATGGCTGCATGCTGCCGGCTCATACCGACCCGGTCGGCGGCATTCTCGATCTTGACGGGCTCGATATTCTCGCCACTGAGGTCCACAACGGCGTTCGCCAGCTTGATCGCGTTCGGCGGGTGCACACGTGCGGTTGGAAGCACCTGCTTCGTCGCACGCATACCTTCAGATGCGCCAGCCATACGAATCTCCCCAAAAGGTCTGAGCGGGCGTCGCAGCGATCACGCTAGAGGCAGCAAAGTCGCGGTCGCAAGCCTCACCAAAGCCGCCCCCAAGCACCGGGCATCCGCTCGCGCGCTCACGTCGCACGTGGCCGCATGCATCCTTGTGCCGCATATCGGCGGGATGACCCCATGCGACACAAGGAAGCATGCGGGAAATCAGCGCACAGTCAGCAACCGGGCGGCGGCTCGCGGCACCTCGGAGGCAATGATGGACGCCATCCTGTCTCGCGAAAAACGGTGCTGAAAGTTCCCTCTCAAGGGTGATTCCGACATCTCGATCAGGTTCGAACTTTGCCGTATCGAGCATCAGGTCATCCAGTCCAGTACCGCAGAGGCAGGGGCCTGGCCCACGCGCCCAGGCGACGTGGGGCACCGAACGCCTCTATCTGGAGCACAGCGGCAAGCACATCAAGGGCGATCAGGCCGCGAGGCCCGATGGTTTTGCCGCGTCTACGAAGGGACACGCGGCAGATCGGCCACGCTTGCTGCAGCCCCGCCGACCACAACTGCATCCTGCGAGCAACGGCAGATGGCACCCGCACGTCGGTCCCATGACGCTCGAGGGATCGGGGCGACGCGCTCGTCCTCATCGAGCCTGCCCAATACTGCGAAGAGCCGCGTGAGCAGAAAGCCACGGGCTGCGGTCCGACTTCGTCAGGTCAGCGGCACAGCCGTAATGCGGTCGCCGGTACCGGTCAGCCGCGTGTCCTTGAACATCTGAGCAATGTCCTCCTCCAGCGCGGAACGGATGTCGGCTCCCAGGCGCCCCCAGCCGAAGAAGTCGCAAGCTGCCCGGACAAGCTCCTCCCGGCTCATGCCCGGGCACTCCGAAGCGAGCTCGTACAGAGCGAGTCGGCGCTCGGCCGACGGCACGTGCAGTACCTTGCGGGGCCCGTACGCGTCAGGCGTGCGGGCCAGCAGAGGGGCGTCTCCCGTAGGGCCGTAGACCCCCGACTCGATCTTCCTGGCGCTACCGGCACGCACCAGGCCGGCCAGCACGGCCTGGATGTTGTCGCGGATCCGGCTGCCGGAGCGGGCCACACCCCAGGCTTCACGTGCGCGGAGAATCAGGAGGTCCTCGTGGATGGGGCCCTCGGTCTTCAGGACGGCGGACAGGAGTCGACGCAGTTCGGGCCGCGCTTCCACGGTGTGCATGTCGTACCTGGGGAAGGCCTGGACCTGCGCCGTACGGTACGGCGCCGCCCACGTTCGTGCGTGGTCGGCGTCGACGGCCACCCGCTCCGGCTCACCGTGCGGGCCGTCCACGTTCTGGTCCGGCTGGCGCCCTGCGCCAGGTGCCACGGTCGGGGCGGGTGCTGTGGTGGGGGCCATCGCACCGGGCGCCTTGGCCACAGCTGCCTCGACGGCGGCCCGCAGGCGGCTCTGCGCTCCGACGCGGTCGCGGTACCAGTCCGTCCCCCAGATCCGGTACAGCTTCCATCCGAGGCCCGCCAGAACCTCCTCACGGAGCCGGTCACGATCGCGCGCGACCTTCGAGGAGTGGTACATGGCCCCGTCGCACTCGATGCCGAGAGCGTAGGAGCCGAGTGCGTCCGGGTGTCTCAGGCCGAGGTCGATGCGGTATCCGGCCACGCCCACCTGCGGCTGGACCTGGTATCCCCAGTCCTGGAGCACTTCCAGCACCGACTCCTCGAACGGGCTCTCCGGCACCGCCTCGTCCTGAACGACCTGCTGGGCGAGGACGGCCGGGCCGTGCTGGGCGTACTGGAGGTAGCGCTTGAGGTGCTGGACACTCTCGTTGTCGCTGTCGCCGAGCTCGTCTCCTGCGAAGGAGGCAACGAGTTCCATGCGGTAGCGGGCGCGGGTGACAGCGACGTTGAGGCGGCGCCAACCGCCCGGCCGGTTGATGGGGCCGAAGTTCAGTGACCTTCTGCCGTACTGGTCCGGCCCGTAGCCAACCGACATGATCATGACGTCGCGCTCGTCGCCCTGAACCGACTCCAGGTTCTTGACGAAGAATCCGTCGAGTCGGTCCTCGGTGAAGTAGCGGTCCAGGTCTGGGCGTGCCTGGCGGGCCTGCTCGACTGCGAGCTCGATGGCGGACGCCTGCGCCTGTGAGAGGGCGACGACGCCTAGGCTCTGGCCGGGGCGGGTGTCGAAGTGGTGCAGGACGCGTTGTGCGACCAGTTCTGCCTCGACCACGTTGTCTGCGCGCCCACCGCGGTCATAGACACCATTGGCCCGGAAGAACTCGACGCCGACGTGATTGCCGGACTCATGGGCTCCGGGGAAGGTGACCATCGAGTTGCCGTAGAACGACCGGTTGCTGAAGGTGATCAGGTCCTCGTGACGGCTGCGGTAGTGCCAGCGAAGATCCAGCGTGCGCATTGCTCCGGCACGGCAAGCATGAAGCAGCGACTCGAAGCTGTCAGGGAGGTCCTCGTCCCACTCGTCGGAGTCGTCTCCGACTGCGGAGTCAAAGAACGACGTCGGTGGGAGCTGCTTCTCGTCTCCCGCGACGATCAGGGCCGTACCCCGGTAGATGCAGTTGGCCGCATCGCTGGGCCGGACCTGCGATGCCTCATCGAAGATGACGACGTCGAACTGATAGTCCGCCGGGACGAACTGGCTGACCGTTAGCGGGCTCATCATGAAACAGGGCTTGACCAGCCGGACCACCTCACCGGTCCGGGACAGCAGATCTCGGACCGGCATGTGTCGGGTCTTCTTCTCGGCCTCCCGTGCGATCACGGCCGCAGAACCACCGGCAAAGCTACGGGGCCGACGGCTGTTGACCGCCCCGATCACCGCACCTCTGGCTGCAGAAACCAGTCGGCGGTCCGCCTCCCGGAAGTCCTCGGTCCTCGCGTCCAGGTCGGTCGAACGGCTGACCCGCAGCCGAGGATCCGCGTCGAGCACGGCGTTGGCCCAGGCTCGCAGCAGCGCGCCTTCGACGACTGCGGGGAAGTCCGCCGCCGCAACACCCCGCTCCACACTGCGCGGCACCAGCTCATCGATGCGCAGCGGGCGCAGCTGCTCCAAGCCGGCGCTGAACGCGCGCCATTCCTCCGCGCCCTGCGGGTCCTGGAGCAGCCGATCGACCAGGGTGCGTGCCTGTGCGAAGGTGCCTGACAGCTGGAGTGACAACTGGACGGCACGGGAGTCGGCGAAGAGCCCGATCAGCGCGCCGACCTGTTCGGTCCATCGGCGGAGTCGCCGGTCTGCGATGTCGCACCAGCCCGCGAGAGCGCCACGCACCGCACGAGCCAGCAGTGGGATCTGGGGATCGGCGTCAGCGCCGTCAGCGACCCGGGCCACCACTTGATCCGGTCGTTCGGCCGCTGCGGAGAGAGCAACGACGCGCCGAGTGGTTGCCAGGGCCTGCTGAAGCCGGTCGAAGCCGAGTGCGTCGCGTGGGGTGTAGTGGCCGAGCAGGGAGCCGTGGTCGCTGAGCAGTGCGGCGGCCTTGGCTGTGGCCTGCTGCCAGGCAAGCGCGTCACCGAGTCGGCGGGGCAGGTCCTTGTGCCAGGCGCCGGTCTTGGTCAGGGCGGCCACAGCAGCCCGGTCGGCCTTGTACTGGCCGGAGAAGCGGACCAGCAGACCGTGGTGCTGCTCGGCGAACCGCTGTACCAGAGCATCCAGGCCGTCGGCCTTGAGCACCTGGTCACCGAATACGTCGGCTGCCCGCTCCGCCGCCAGCCGCTCCGTGGTGACGGCTTCGGCCAGTTCGGCCGTCGCCGCCTCCGCACGCGCCAACGTTCCCGCCTCCAGCCAGGCGGCGAGTGGCCGGTGATCGGCCCCGGCCAGGTCGGCGAGTTCCAGCATGCTGAAGGCCGCTGCTGCGGTCGTGGGCTTGGGCATACCGAAGGCATCGGCCAGTTCGGCGAGCATGGTCGACGGGTCGTCCGGCAGCGAGGTATGGGCCGGGGCGGCAGCTGTGGGCAGCCCTACGCGAAGCGTCTGGATCAGTGCCGTGAGCTCCCGGGCGGTGCTCGGTTCGCTCGCGGACTCGGCGAGGGGACGCCGTCGGCATGCCGCCTCGACCTGTTCCAACGCGTCGTCCGCCTGTGCCAGCACGTCAAGCGGCGACGCTCCGATCAAGTGCCGCCACAGGAAGTCCTCGCCCTCGACGGCCGGGCGCCAGGCGCGGCTGATCGACTCTGCCGCGCCAAGCATCTGCTGCAGCATGGAGGCGGAGAGCTCCCGGCTGATCCGAGCTCCGTCGAGACGCATTCCCGGCTGCCCGGCGTCCCCGCGCTCGAGCGTGACCAGGCGGCCGAGGACGTCGTGCAACGTGCGTCCCAGGGGTTCGCGGCGTTCGTTCATCGCGGCCGCGTAGGCGGACAGGGCCTCACGGAGTTCGCGGGCCTTGTCGAGTTCGTGTGCGGCGGCGCCGTTGGCGCGTACCTCGGTCCTCAGCACCCGGCCCAGCTCGGTCGCCACGGCCTTCTTGGACGTGTCGCCGCTGTGCAGGGCGAGGACGAAGTCTGCGAGGCCGACGTCCCGCAGACGGTTGCGCACCACGTCGAGGGCGGCTGCCTTCTCGCTGACGAACAGCACGGTACGACCGGCGTGGATCAGGGCGGCGATCAGGTTGGTGATCGTCTGGCTCTTACCCGTTCCCGGAGGTCCGCTGACGACGAAAGAGCGGCCGTCGAGGGCAGCCGCGATGCACTGCCGCTGGGAGGCGTCCGCGTCCAGCACGAGGGGAGTGCGCTCGGGCGGCTGAACATCGTCGATCCGGTCCAGACCGGGCGGGTCGAAGCCGACAAGATCACCGGGAAGCCCGGCGTCCGGTCCCAGGGCGACCGCCCGGACCAGCGGGTGGGCAAGGATCCGCTCCTCGTTCTGCTGCAGGTCGTGGTACATCGCCTCCTTGTGGGAGGCGAACAGGCTGAGGACGACCCGCTCGTTCACCGTCCAGCCCTGTCGGCCGGCAGCGATACGCCGCGCCGCCGCGAGCACCGCGCCGAGATCGGAGACGTCGGCCTTTCCGACGGAAGTCCAGTCCACTCCCATCCGAGCGAGCTTGACGGCGAGGGCGGGGTTGTGAACGGCGTCCTGATCCTCGGCCGCATGAAGACGTGAGCGACCGCTCTGGTCTCGGCGAAGCTCGACAGGTACCAAAAGGAGTGGCGCCGAGGACGGCTTCTCCTGGTCATCCGATTCGCGCCAGTCGAGAATGCCCACGCCGAGCCAGAGCACCCACAGGCCGAAGTCGTTGTACATCTGGCCGGACTGGTTGCGCAGCCGGTTGACTGCACTGACCAGGCTGGCTTCGGTGGTCTTCTGCGTCACCAGACCGGCGGGCCGCCCCAAGTCCTTGGACAGCACGACACGGTCTCCGTCGGAGCTCTCCGCAGGAGACACGAAGTCCCAGCCGCGTGCCAACCCTGCTAGCAACGTGGAGGCGTCCGGGGACTGTATTTCGAGAGTGGCGGTGCGGGTGTGCCGGAAGTTGAGCAGCTTGTTCCGGCCACTCAGGTCCAGCAGGGACTCGCGCCAGTCGCCTAGCACTCGCAGCAGCCTGTCTCGCCCCGGATCCCCTGAACCGGCCGCGGCGGGGGTGCTGGTCATCGGCATGTTCATCCATCCAGGAATTCGGTCGCACAGGTGCGCAGGCCTGAGAGTCACCGTGCACGAAGTTCGATGATGATACGAGTGGTGGAGGGCGGTTTGAAGGTGCCATCCACCACTGGGGGCGCTGCAATCAGTCCGAGGCTCGGCCGTTCAGGTCCAGGCGGATGCGGGCGAGCATTTCCGCGACCTCCAGGGCCAGCTCGTCGTCGGGGCCGTAGACCATCACCAGGTCCTCGTGGAGGGGCTCCAGGAGTCGCAGGGCTTCGATGACCCGGCCCTGGGCGAGGAGGAGGACGGCGATGCCGTGGCGGAGCTCGATGGCCTCCTCGCTGACGTCGCCGTCGAGCCTGCTGACGACGTCGAGGACACCCTGGAGTTCGTGGAGGGCCTCGGTGACCTGGCCGAGTTCGGCGCGGCAGCGGGCCGCCTGGGCGCGGCATTCGCGCGCGGACGTGCCGGTGGGACCGGCGGTGCGGGCGTAGGCGCCGGCGAGGGCCTCGAACTCGGGCAGGGCGGCTCGGTAGTCGCCGCCGAGGAAGCGAACCGCGGCGCGGCGCCTGCACAGGCCGAGGACGTCCCTGCTGTCGCTGCCGAGTGCGCGGGCGGCCGGTTCGATGACGGCGCCGAGCACCTCGACGGCCTGGGCGAAGCGCCCGTCGTCCAGGAGGGCGTCGGAGTGCGCGTACGCCTCCTTGATCGCCGCGCGCAACTCGTCCGGGACGGGCAGCGGCTGGAACTCGACCGTGGTGGGCGTGCGGACGACCGCGGGCGGTTTCTGCGCCCGGGAGCGGGGCGCGTAGGGGTGGCGGAAGAGATGCGTCGGATCCGGGGTGCCGAGGGGGCCGGCCTCGGCCTGTGTGGGGACGGAACCGGCCTCCGGCAGGAAGGGCAGGAGGCGCTCGTAGACCTCCTGGGTGTCCGTCGGGCGGCTCTCCGACGCCTTGCGCAGGAGGTGGAGGACGAGCTTCTCCACCGGCTCGGGCACATCGGCACGGAGCTGCCGCAGCGGGACCGGTGCGGCGGTCAGGTGCTGGTGCATCAGCGCGTACTCGTTGCCCTCGAAGACCGGCCGGCCGGCGAGGAGTTCGTGCAGTACGCAGCCGAGGGCGTACAGGTCCGTCTGCGGGGTGATCCGCCCGCCGCGGACCTGCTCCGGAGACATGTACTGGTGGGTGCCGATGGGGCTGCCCGTTGCGGTGAGCTTGGTGACGTCGGTTCGCAGGATCGCCGCGATGCCGAAGTCGAGGACCTTCACCGTGCCGTCGCGGGCGACGAGGATGTTGCTCGGCTTGAGGTCGCGATGGATCACCGGCACGTCGTGGGCGTGGGACAGCACGGTGGCGACCTGGGCGGCGACGGCTGCGGCCCAGCTGACGGGCAGCGGGTGGTCGGGCTGGAGGTAGGCGGAGAGCGGCACGCCGTCGACGAGTTCCATCACCAGGAACAGCCGCTCGTAGCTGTCGTCCAGCACCGCGTCGTAGACCTGGGGCACGCCGGGGTGCTGGATGCGTGCGGTGATGCGCGCCTCCCGCCGGAACCGCTTGGCCAGTTCCTCGGCCAGCTGCGGCGAGGTGACTGCCGCCTGCCGGATCAGCTTCACGGCGACGGGTCGATCGAGCACGACGTCGTAGCCGCGCCAGACGTCGCCCATGCCGCCGTGGTTGAGCTCGTCCAGGAGTTCGTAGCGATCGGAGATCACGGTCGCCGGCACGCGGCTCCCCCGTTTCTGCGTGCGTGGTCGATGGCTGCGGGGTTGTGCGGGATGTGCGGTCCGGGTCGGTACGGCTACCGGACCGGCTGCGGACCCGGGTGTGCGAACGTGCTGGGGCGCGCACCCAGTGTGACGGGTGTGGCGATCACCGGTCCAGGCTCTTGAGCGCACGCCCGGCACGGTAAGCAGATCGTTATGGGCCGCCTACCGTGCCGGGCCTTGGCGCCGCCGGTGTCAGGCCGCGTCGTCCACGCCCTCCTCGCGCCTGATCATGCGCCAGGCGGCGCGGCGGGCGCTGCGGTTGAGACTGGACTGGAAGCCCTTGTCCGGGGCGAAGTACCGCTTGCCGAGGTCGGTGACGATGCCCACGTAGTCCTCTACCTTGTCGGCGAAGACCCGGTCGAAGACCTTGCCGAAGTTGTCCTCGTCGTTGACCACGGCGGCCTGGCGGACCTCGGTCTCGGCGAGGGTCGCGTTGAAGGCGGGCAGCAGGTCCTGCTCGGTGAAGTCCGTCCCGAACTTGTCGTTGAACTTCGCGATGAGCTCGGACAGCAGGGACTTCTCCTGCTCCTTCGTGCCGCCCACGCCCTCCCCGACGTTCCGGATCAGGGCCGGCTCCTCGGCGGTCAGGCCCACGTCGTACTCGCCGGTCTTCTCCACCCGCAGGTGGCTGAGGTCGACCTCCCCGATGTCGACACCACCGTCGGCCCGGCGCGGCAGCCGATTGAGCAGGTACCGCCCGTACAGGTGGAGCCGCTCCAGGTCGGGGTCGGTGTACGGGACGATCTGCGCCAGGAAGCCGTACTTGCGCACGTAGTCGTGCAGGTTCGCACGGAAGTCCTCAGCGGTCTTCTGGTCGTCCTCGTCCTCGCTGTTCAGCAGCGCCTCGAAGCGGACCACCGCCGGGGCGAGCAGCCGGTACAGCTCCGCGTGCAGCTTCTCCCACTTCGCCGCCGACCCGCCGGCCTTCTCTTGGGCGGCGAAGTAGGCCTCGGCGAACTCGTCCATCTCCCGCGCCGTGAGGATCGGCGCGGCCATGACCCGGCTCTGCGCCTCGTAGAGCAGGTTCGGGTCGGACGGGAACGTCCGGGCCTCCAGGAAGTACGGGCGGAAGGCGGCCTGGATGTCCTCGGCCTCGTTGACGAAGTCGATGACGGCGAGGTCCCCCTGCGCCTTGCGCTCAGCGGTGCGGTTCAGCCGCGACAGCGTCTGCACGGCGGAGATGCCGGTGAGCGTCTTGTTGACGTACATGGTCGTCAGCAGCGGCTGGTCGAAGCCCGTCTGGTACTTCTCCGCCACGACCAGGATCCGGTACTCCTGCTTGCCCGGGCCGCCGGCGCGGACGGCCTTGTCATCGGCACGGGTGTAGGCGAACGCCTTCGGCAGCGCGCCCTCGGACAGCCCACCGTTCTCCTTGGGCTCGGTCGTCTCCTCGCCCTCGAAGGTGAGCGAACCGGAGAACGCCACCAGCACACCGAGGTCCGGATACTTGGCGTCGTAGCCGCGATCCTTGATGTAGCTCTTGATCGCACGGGCCGTCTGCACGGCGGACTGGCGGGACGCCGTCACCACCATCGACTTCGCCCGGCCCCCGAGCTGGCCCCGGGTGTGCGTGAGGAAGTGCTCCACGATCACCTGCGCGTGCTGCGCCACGGTGTAATCGTGAGTGAGTGCGTACCGGGCAAGCAGGGGGTTCGCCTTCTTCGGGTCGACCTCGCGCTCGTCCGGGTTCTTGTTGACCAGCTTCCAGTACGTGTCGTACGTGACGTAGTTGCGCAGCGGGTCGAGGATGAAGCCCTCCTCGATCGCCTGCCGCATCGAGTAGGTGTGGAAGGGCCGGTACTTGGCCTCGCCGTCGACGTCCTGGAGCGTGCCGAACAGCTCCAGGGTCTTCGCCTTGGGCGTCGCCGTGAACGCGAAGTAGGAGAGGTTCGCGGCGCGGGAGCGCTGCAAGGCCTTGTGCTTGAGGCGCTCCTGCAAGGTGGCGGGGGTGTCGTCGGTGGCGGCCTCGGTGGCACCCGCATCGTCGGAGTCCGCGTCGAGACCGAGGTCGCGGAGGGCAGCCCGGACGGCGGTGGCAGCGTCGCCCGACTGAGAGGAGTGGGCCTCGTCCACGACGATCGCAAAGTTGTGGCCCTGGATCTCGGTCGGGTTCTGCTGGACGTAGTTGAGCAAGGCCGGGAACGAGTGGAGGGTGACCGTGACGATCTTCCCGGTCTCCCGGGAGAGCGCCCGCGCCAGCTGCGCCCCCTTCGCACCCTGGTTCTCGTCGATCTTCACCACCAGGCCAGCGGTCTGCTCGAAACTACCGACGGTCTCCCGGAGCTGGGCATCCAGGTTGCGGCGGTCGGTGATGACGATGACCTTGTCGAACACCGGCGCACCCGGCTTGAGGCCGGCGGCGAGGGCATCCGGGTCGAGACCGGCCGGGTCGGTGGGCGTGTGCAGGTCGCTCAGCCGGTGGGCGAGCCAGCCGATGGTGTTCGACTTGCCCGACCCGGCGGAGGCCATGATCAGGTAGTTGTGCCCGGCTCCGTGGACGGCCGCGTGGGCCGTAAGCTTCCGGACCACGTCCCACTGGTGGAAGCGCGGGAAGATCAGCTTCTGCGTGCTGCCGCCGCCAGGTGTCTTCTCCTTGTGGAGATGGACGAACCGCTCGAGGAGATCGAGCCAGCTGTCCCGCTGCCAGACCTGCTCCCACAGGTAAGAGGTGGCGTAGGTGCCGGGAGCGGTGGGGACGGGGTTGCCCTTGCCGCCGGGCTCGCCCGGGCCCTCGGAGCCGGTGTTGAACGGGAGGAAGTGCGTCTTCGGTCCGCGCAGGCTGGTCGCGACGAAGACCAGGTCGGGGTCGACGGCGAAGTTCGCGACGACGCGGCTGGTGAAGATCAGCTCGCTGGGGTCGCGCTTGGTGCGGTACTGGTCTTTTGCCTGCTCGACGCCCTGACTGGTCAGCGGGTTCTTCAACTCGGCGGTGGCGACCGGGATGCCGTTGAGGAAGAGCGCCAGGTCGAGCCGGTTGCCGCGATCCGCCTGCTTGGTCGCGTACTCCAACTCACGGACGACGGTGAGGCGGTTGGCCCGGTAGCCGTCGAGGACGGAGTCGTCCTCGACCAGGTTGGGACGGAAGTACGCGACGCGGAGGAGGACACTGCGGTCCTTCACGCCCTCGCGCAGCACCTTGAGCAGTCCGTCGGAGGCGATCGCCTGCCCGAGGCGCTTCGCGAACCCGCGCTGCGCCTCGGACTGGTCGCCGGCGTACTGGGTGGTGACCAGTTCTTCCCACTCGTCGCCCTGGGTCTTGCCGATAAAGCCGAACAACTCGTTGGTGTCCAGCCCAAGCTCGGTCCGGTAATCCTCCGGCTGAGCCTCACGCCACCCGCGCTCGGTCATTGCGGCGACGATGGCCGCGCCGAAAGCGGCCTCGGTGTGGATCGGCGGCATGGCGGTTACTCCGTAACTCCTCGACCGGATGCGGTGGACACGTCGAACTGGCCGGTGACGGCGGCGGTGATGAGGGCTTGGCGGTGCTCGGCAACGAGGGACTCGGATCTCTCGAGCACCGCGCGCAGTGGCCGCAACTGGGTGATCATTGAACCGATCTCGCACTGCTCCGCGATGGGCACGACAGGAATCGGAATTCTCCCAAAAAGATCCCAGTTTCGGAAATCAACGGCCCGTTCGCGAATACTCGTCGCAAAGCCTCCAAGGTACCCCTGGACAGCGAGCGTGCGGAGCAATCTTCCATAGAATTTTGCATCACCACCACCCGCCGGAATGCAGACATGATAAACGGGACTGCAATTACCCTCCGCCTCAGCAGTTCCAATGGCACCAGAAAATCCGTCAAGCCCATGCACAACAACGTCACCAGATTTTACGAACTGGCCCTGCGGATCCGCAGATGCCGACAGCGTGTAGCCTTCGGCGCGCCGCTCTCCTCGCTCCGTGACTTGACCATCTCGATATGCCGTGACAATTCCCGCACCGGCCATCGGACTCCGAACCACTTTCTCCAACAAGCGCCGAATTGGCAACACCGGAGACCCCGTTCCGGGCCGAACGATTTCACTTGCCCCAATTTGCAGAAGCACGCTAGCGTCAATTCGCTCATTCATTAGGGAAAACAGTGCGCGCTTCTTGACAACCAGGTCGTCGATCTTCGCGATCTCGGCATCAAGGAATCCAGCAATACGACGCTGATCCGCAATCGGAGGAATTGGAATCGGGACATTCCCCAACTCCTCTCTTGTGACATGGACCATCCCGAGCGTTCCGCTCGTGAGCTCTCGCTCGATCCAGTGCGTAGCTGCCCGAAGGGACCAATAGAGCCAGTCCTTGTCGCATCCATTAACAGATACGTTGAAAATATGCTGGTTGAGGAAATATGAACCCGCCCTGATCCATCTAAAGGGACCGAAAGACGTGCCAGGATTTCCGGACCACGCAAAAAGCAAGTCGCCTACACCGACCCGATATTTTTCCGGCAGTGCGAGATTCGAATAGTTGAAGCTTTCTGAGCCGTTCAGGTTCTCGATTCGAACGATGGGCGTCCCACTACTCTCCCATGAATCAGACCTGAAAACATATCCATTTACAAAATTTGCCAAATGCTTGAGCGGAACAACCCTCCAAGACCTAGGTACGGATTCGGCATAAGGAAGGCTGCGATACTCGGTCACGACGTCACCTCGCCAAGAAGGCCCTGGATCTCGGCCTCCACGAGCCTAAGTTCCGCGTCGATCTCCGCAAGCGGCCTAGGCGGCTTATAGCTGTAAAAGTTCCTCGTAAGCGGAATTTCGTAGCCAATCTTTGTCTTGCCGTGGTCTACCCAAGCCTCTGGAACGTGAGGCAAAACCTCGCGCTTGAGGTACTCTGCGATATCCTCCCCAAGCGGGACATTCTCGTAGTCACGCAGGTCGGTGTCCGGCTCCGGCACGCCCTTGATCAGCTGGGTCTCACCCTCCCCATCCCTTACGCCGATTGTGTCCCGGATGGCCTTCGTGAATGGCGCGCCAGCTTGCCAAGTCAGGCCCGCCGCGACGACCGCATCCTTGAGCGCGACGAACGCCTCGGACTTGGTCAGCCAGCTCTGGCCGTCCAGCATTCGCACCGCCGCGACGAACTCTTCCGCGTGCTCCAGCTTCTGCACCGGCTTGGCTTCGGCCAGCGCTGCCAGCGTCTCCTCCGTCACCTCGAACCGGAGCTTCAACGGCCGCTCGACCGTGATGCGCTGGTAGCCGAAGTCCTCGTTCTTGAAGACCTTGACCTTGCCGTGCAGCGGGTGCTCCGGGTTGCCGGCGACCTGCAGGGCCTCCCCGTACAACCGGGTGATCTCGCGGATCTGCTGCTCGCTCAGCTCCTTGCGCTTGTCGCCCAGCGACTTCCGCATCTTCACCCAGTAGTCGCGGGCGTCCAGCAGTACGACCTTGCCCTTGTGGTCGGCAGCCTTGCGGTTCGTGAGGATCCAGAAGTACGTGGAGATGCCGGTGTTGTAGAAGAGCTGGTCGGGGAGGGCGACGATCGCCTCCAGCCAGTCGTTTTCCAGGATCCACCGGCGGATGTTGGACTCGCCGGACTCCGCTGCGCCCGTGAAGAGCGGGGAGCCGTTGAAGACGATGGCGACCCGGGAGCCGCCGCCCCCGTTGACGTCGACCGGCTTCATCTTCGAGAGCATGTGCTGCAGGAAGAGCAGCGAGCCGTCGTTGATCCGCGGCAGACCGGCGCCGAACCGGCCGGAGTGGCCGAGGGTCTCGTACTCGTGTTCGACGTCGTCCTTGACCTTCTTCCACTCCACACCGAACGGCGGGTTGGCGAGCAGGTAGTCGAATTTCTCGCGCTTGTGACCGTCGTCGCTGAAGGAGTTACCGAAGGCGATGTTGTCCGGGTCCTGTCCCTTGATCATCAGGTCGGACCGGCAGATCGCCCAGGACTCGGGGTTGAGCTCCTGCCCGTAGACCTCCACCTTGGCGCCCGGGTTGAGCGCGGCAATGTGGTCGTCCGCGGCGCTCAGCATGCCACCGGTACCGCAGGCCGGGTCGAGTACCGTACGCACCACGCCGGGCAGACTCAGCGCGTCCGCGTCGGGCCCCACCAGCAGGTTCACCATCAGGTTGATGACCTCGCGCGGGGTAAAGTGCTCACCCGCGGTCTCGTTCGACTGCTCGGCGAAGCGCCGGATGAGCTCCTCGAAGATGTAGCCCATGTTGTGGTTGGACACGATCTCGGGGCGCAGGTCGAGGTCGGTGAACCGGCCGATGACCTGGTAGAGCAGCTTGGCGTCGTCCAGCTTGCGGATCTGCTGGTTGAACTCGTACTTCTCCAGGACCTCGCGGGCGTTGTCCGAGAATCCGGCCACGTAGAGCTGCAGGTTCTTGGCAGCGTTCTGCGGGTCACCTGCGATCTTCCGCAGGGTGAGGGAGGTCCTGTTGTAGAAGGAGTGACCGGAGGCCTTGCGCAGGAAGCGGTCCTCGTCCAACTCCTGGCCGGCAAGCTGGGCCACCTTCTCGGCAACCTTCTCACGGGTCGGCTCCAGCACACACTCCAGCCGTCGCAGGACGGTGAAGGGCAGGATCACCTTGCCGTAGTCGGCCTGCTTGTAGTCACCGCGCAAGAGGTCGGCGACGGACCATGCGTGGTTCGCCAGCTCCGTGTGCTTGCTGCTGTTCAAAGGGTTTCCCCGGTTCCTCTCGGGCCGTCCACCCACTGAACGGGCGGAGCGTATGCAGTCTGGTCGATGTGGCGTGCCAGTTGAGGCGGTTCAGCCGGATTGGCGCTGGTCGCCGGACGCCGGTGGTAGGAGCGCACCTGCGGTGAGGCCTGCGGTCACCGCGTCTGCGGCCTCCGCAGCCAGGGCGGCCGCTTGATGGGCGGTGGCGCGCAGCTGGTAGGCACTGCGGAAGGCGTCACCGTAGCGACGTTGCTCCGCCAATGGCATGAGGGGGACGCGCAGCCGCAAGGGATTGACCTGGACCGTGGTGGTACCGGTCGACGCGGCAGTGATGTTGGCGGCTGCACCGAGGAATCCAGCGAGGAACCAAGGGTCGACGCGTGACGAGTCCGGGCGGAGCAGGTGCAGGGCGGCACCCAGAAGTGCACCGGCGTCCTTTTCGTCTGCAACCCGAGTCATCGACCCCACGCCACTCCCGCCGGCGACCGCGCGCATCAGCACGTCTCCTTCGATGATCGTCTGAGTGGTGTCCGGATGGGCGTCCCTGATGGTTCCTGAGGGCGCTGTGCCGTCTTGAACGTCACGTGCTGTCAGCACTGGCTGGTGCTCGGTGCTCCCATCCCCGATGCCATCTCCGCTCTTGGAGTCTCGTCCGCCGCTCGGCGCCGCCGCCCGGATCACTGCTAGGGCAGCACCACGAGTGAGATCGGCAACGGTCGCGGTACGCCATTCAAGCGTCGACGTACCGGCCGTCTCCCACTCCCCCTTGCCACTGAACGCGACCAGCTCGTCCAGCTGCGAGCCCAGTTGGTCGTGCAGAGAGGTGATTTTGCGGGCGAGCGCCGCCGGGTCGACATCAGCTGCAGCCGCGTGGACCTGTCGGCCTGGCGTGAGGTCGACGATGTCGTCGAGGAGGTCAACCACCGGAACGGCTCGAGCCAGACCCGACTCATCGGCAAAGCTCTCCGGCTGCTCGCGGTACACGTTCCACGGTGTCAGCACGCGGTCCGCAAGACCGATCCAGTCGAAGGTGGCACTCCCCCGTGATCCGCTCCGTGTGGGAGCGCCCGCACCTCTGGCGTCCGCAGCCTCACCGTCTCCGTCGACGAAGAGCACGGAGGTGCGCTCGGCAGAGCCGGCCTTGGGCCGCTGCAGTATCCAGATGTGCAGGGCAATGTGCAGCGGGTAGGCGACGCGGCCCGGCAGGGAGACGACTGCGCGCACGGCACCGCTGCGGACGAGTTCGGCGCGGATGCGGCGGGCGGAGGTCCGGAAGGCGAGGGCCGGCGGCAGCAGCATGACGACGTACCCGCCGGGCTCGACGTGCGCCAGTGCGTGCTGAACCCAGGCCAGCTCCGACTCGAAGCGTGAGGGGACGCCGTAGGCCCACCTGGGGTCGTAGGCGAGTTCGTCGTGGCCCCAGTCTCGGTCGCCGAAGGGCGGGTTGCACAGCACGGCATCGACCGTCAGGCCGGGAAAGGCGTCGGCGCGCAGGCTGTCGCCAGTGGCGATCATGACCTTGCCCCCCATGGACGGGGTGGGATCGTCAAGCTCGAGAGCTACCGCAGCCCGCTGTGCCTGAAGCGCGAGCGTGTCCTGGCCGTACAGGTCACGTGCGCCGCGCCTGCGGGCAGCGGCCAGGAGTGTGCCACTGCCACAGGCCGGATCGAGTACGCGCACCACGGTCTCGGGCAGCAGTCCCGCCATGAGGTCGGCAAGGCCCTCGGGGGTGCGGTAGGTACCGCTGGCCGCACCCTCGTCGAGTTCGCGCTCCGCCAGGACGTTCAGCGCGGCCTGCGCACCTGCGCCGCGTACACACGCGAGCAGCGCGCGGATCACGCCGGCGTCCTCGTTCTCGTACCGCATGGACTGGGCCTCAGATGCCGTCCCGCCGGAAACGAGGTCATCCGCAAGTGAGGCAAGCCGGTCGTTGGGCAACTCCAAGAGGCGGCCCCGCTCCTGCTCCGGGAGCCGTGCCGCACCTGGCACCAGCGGGAAGAAGCGGGTGGTGTCCGTGCCCGTCCCGAGGAGTCGCAGCGCCGTCCGCAGGTCCTCCTCCGGCGATGCGGCGGAGGTGTGCCCACGGTCGCGGAGCCACTCCTGGACGGTGCCCAGGTCGTAGAGCGGGCTGCTCTCGGTCCCGCCGCTGGGGGCGGGGAAGTCGGTGTGACGCCGCCGCCAGTTGCTGACGGTGGCGCGGGTGACCCCGGCGATGCGGGAGATCTCAGCAGCCGTCACCTGCGCGGACGGCGGCGTTGCTGACTGTTGCGGCATGGAAGTCCCGCCCCTCTCGGAAGTGGACAGTAAACACGCTACACCATCCCGCCAGCGCCAGCATTCGATTGACGATGCTTTCAATGGCATGCTTATCTGGAGCTGCTTGCACGGCCTGTGCTCCGTCCGCCACGACGGCAGCCGTGCCCTCGTCCCCACCTCCTCTTCTCCGGGAGCGCACCATGACGACCAGCACCAGCCCCACACCCGCCACACCCGCGCCGCAGGCGTCGCCGATCTCGGCGGTCGTCCAGCGGTTGGAGTCCTCCGCACTCTCCGAAGAGGTCGCCTCGCTGGTCCGCGAAGCCCTGGAGGGTGTCGAAGACTCCGAGGCCGCCGCCATCCGTGGCGTCTACCTGAAGTCGATCACTGTTGAGGGCTTCCGCGGTATCGGGGAGGCCGCCACGCTCCACATCCCGTCGGGCCCCGGCCTGACCGTGGTGCAGGGGCGCAATGGCAGCGGCAAGTCCAGCTTCGCGGAGGGCATCGAGGTCGCCCTCACCGGGCGCAACCGCCGCTGGGAGGACGAGGACGGCAAGAACGTGCAGACCGCCCAGCAGGATGGCTGGCGCAACCTGCACCACACCGGAGGGCACCGCCTCGAGCTGGAGCTCCTTGCCTCCGGCAGGGTCCGACCGCTCACGCTCACTCGCACCTGGGCCGGCGGCGCGTCGTTCGCCGAGTCCGAGTCGACGGTCCTGGGGCTGGGGCCGACCCCGCTGCCGTTCTCCGCTCTCGGCTGGACGGAGGAACTCCGGTCGTTCCGGCCGATCCTCTCCTACAGCGAGCTCGGTCAGATGATGACCGCCAAGCCCAGCAGGATGTACGACCGGCTCGCCACGCTCCTCGGCCTCGGAGCGCTCAGTGAGGCGGGCGAGCGGCTCGCCGCACGCGAACAGCAGCTGGCGCTGAGCGAGAAGCAGGCAAGGGCCGCGCTGCAGCCCCTGGTATCGGCCCTCGCGGATGTAGCAGACGAACGCGTTCAGGATGCGGTGACGGCGCTCCAGCAGCGCGTCTCGGACAGGGAGCGCATCCGCTCCCTGGTCGCCGGAGCTCCGCTGGCCGACACGACGGAGCTGGCCCGCCTGCACCGGGTGGCCGCGCTCAGCGGCCCGGACATCGACGCGGTGACCGAGGCCGTCGCCCGGCTGCGGGAGGCCATCGCCGCGGCCGAGGACCTCCGGCACGGGGACGCCGGCGACGCACTCGCCCGCGCCGACCTCCTCGACCGGGCCCTGCGGCTGCGCTCCCAGCACCCCGCGGACCACACCTGCCCGATCTGCCTCAGCACGGACCGCCTCGACGACGCGTGGGCTGCCGCGGCAGCCGCCCAGGCCGACCTGCTGCGCGAAGAAGCGGCCGAGGCCCGTTCCGCACAGCAGGCTGTACGGGACTCCACGGACGGTCTGCGGGCACTGATCCACAACCGCGTCGCCGACCTGCCCGACCACCTGCACGCCCTCTGGGACGAATGGGTCGTCTGCCGCGGCATCCGCGACCCGCACGAACTCGCGGCCGCCACCGAGAAGCAGGCGGCGGTACTCGCCGACGCCTGCCGTCATGTACGCAAGGAGGCGGAGCGCCAGCTCGCGGAGCAGGACGAGCAGTGGCGCGGCATCGTCCCCCAGCTGGCATCGTGGCTCGCGCTGGCCGATGCGGTGGTAGAGGCCAAACCGCTGCTGGCCCAGGTCAAGAAGGCGAGGGCGTGGCTGAAGGAGGTGCAGGCCGAGCTGCGCGAAGCACGCATGCGCTCCATCGCGGAAGCCGCGCAGAGCATCTGGCAGTACCTCAGCCAGGAGAGCAACGTCGCCCTGGGCGACGTCACGCTCAAGGGCTCCGAGGCCTACACCGGCCGGGGCGTGGCGCTCAACGTCACCGTGGACGACGTCGATGCCTCCGCCCTGGGTGTCGTCAGCCAGGGCGAACTGTTCTCCCTCGCACTGGCCCTGTTCCTGCCCCGGGCGATGGCCGCGCAGAGCCCGTTCGAGTTCATCGTCATCGACGATCCGGTGCAGTCCATGGACCCCCGGAAGGTCGAAGGCCTCGCCCGGCTGCTGGAGGAGATCGCCCGGACCCACCAGGTCGTCGTCTTCTCCCACGACACCCGGCTGCCGGACGCCCTGCGCTTCCACCGGATCAAGGCCACGATCCTCGAGGTCGGCCGGTTCCGGCGTTCGAAGGTGACCGTCCGCTCCGTCGACGACCCGGTCAAGCGTGAGCTGGCCGCCGCTCGCGCGGTCGCCCGGGACAACAAGGTCACCGCCGCGATCCTCAGCGAGGTTCTGCCCGGCCAGTGCCGCCTCGCTCTGGAGGCCGCCCTCCAGGAATCGGCCCGCCGCACCCTCCTCGGCACCGGCATGAGGCATCTCGCCATCGAGGAACGCATCGGCAGGGCTCGCGAGCTGACCGATCTGGCCGCCCTGGCCCTGTTCGGCGAGATCCGCGGCAAGGCCGACGTGTACCGAGAGATCAGCCGCAGGCTCGGTCCCGACGCGAGCAGCATCGTCGGACTGTGCAACAAGGGTGCCCACACCACCATCCCGGACACGGCCGACGCCGATGCGTTCATCAACCGGGTGGCCGCTGCCACGGAAGGACTGCGATCCCTGTGACTGCTGCAACCGATGTGCTGACCTCGGCGGACCGCATAACCGCCGCCGCATCGCTTCTCGACGCCGAAGCCTCCGGGGCACCGCACCCGCGCGCCGCGGTGTTCCTGCTCCGCCGCGCCCTGGAAGCAGGACTCGACGCCTACATCTACGCCCACCGGCCGGCCCTCAGCCGCTGCCGGACGGAGACCAAGGTCGTCTGGCTCGCCCACCACCTCGACCACCGGTTGGCCGGTCGACTCGCGGCAGTCTGGCGCAACCTCAGCGGGGCCTGCCACTACCAGCAATTCGCGCTGCCCCCGACGGTCGGTGAGCTCCTCGGGTGGCGGGACGAAGTCGCATTCGTGCTGCGGGCCCTTCGCACCTGAAAACATGCAGGCTCAGAACAGCGTCTGTGGCGTTGGAAAAGCTGTTCCTGGCCGCCTGCCGGGAGAGAAGTGAAATGGCCGCCGCACCGCATTGGCCGTGGCTAGTATGCCCATGGCTGTCGATCAAGGGGGATACATGGGAAGCGCCGGAAGGCCCGAATTCCTGCCCAACTGCGAGGTACCGGCACGTTCCAGGAAGCCGAGCGAGGCCACCCTGACATGCCTCGTCAGGTTGGCAGATGAGTCGCTAGCCGACCACTGGCGAACTTCCAGCCTGGAAGCATGCAACATTCGCGGCGGCCCGGCGCTCGCGGCAGCCTCATTCATCGTCCAGACGCCGGGTCCCTGGCACGAGGACTTGCAGCGGATCCTGCATCTGTCCAGAGTGCAGGTTGACCGGCCTAGTTACTCCGCCTCCGAGTACACGGTCGGTCTCTGCTACGTCGCCGGCGCCAAGGGCCTCCCTGCGGGACTGAGGCATCGGGCGGCAGACGCCTTGGCGCACGGCCGTGACGACCTGGGCTACTTGGAAGCCCGCTACCTGCTTCCCAGGAACAGCTGGGATTGGCTTGCGGATGCCGTACGTGACGGGTGGGCGCTGTGGACGGCACACCTCTTCGCCGCGGACGAGACCGCCCCGCTCACTACCCGCATGCGGGTAGGTCTGGCTCTCGCCGAGCACAAGCACCCTGCCGGGTACGTGCCTGAGGCCGTGGAACAGCTTGTAGCACACCAGGGTGCATCGAGCGCGGCTCGTCTCACGCTTGCCATGGCCGTGGCACAACGTGCTCCGAAGGACGCCGTGGGCCTGCTCTGTCGCCTCGCATCGGATCCGATCGTCCAGGCCGGACACCGCATGCACGCTATCGGGCTGCTCGACGAGGTCGACCCGGCGAAAGCCGACGAGATGCGAGCCTTGCAGACCCGTCTACCTTCTTCTCAAACAGCCCGCAAGCAGCGCCGGGAGGCTGTCGGGCGTGCAGAGAAGGAATCCGCGGCAAGGCGCGACCGGGAAACTCCTGAGGCGGCCGTAGAGCGACTTGACTCCAAGATCGAGGAGCTTCTGGGCGACTTGCGCGGGCGAGGTTCGGCGGACTCACTCGCCGATCAGCTCGATGACCACATCGCGGAGGAAAGCTGGGAAGAGGTCGCCCAGGATGTTGCCGACATCTGCCATGTGATCCGTGATGAGGAGGTCGCATCCTCGCTCCGCCTGCTGAAGGTCCTCACGCAGATCCGGTACGGCAACGGGCCGGGTACACCGATGGGGGCTCCCGGCTCCGATGAGCTGGATGCGCGGCAATTCCCTCGGCTGACTCGGGAAGGGCTTAACGAGTACGCACGGGCCGAGGCTGAGCGCGCCTGGGCGTTTTGGAGGGAGCTCGTCGAGGAGCACGGCTGGGATGACGACCAGCTTGGTGAACTCGACCGCCAGGATGAGGAGGTGGCCCGGAGCGTACGCGACTACGTGGAGTGCAAGACCGGCGATCACCTTCGAGAGCTCCAGCAACATCTGGTGTGGGAACTCTGGCCCGGTCTCGCAGACGCTGCAGAGCGCAGGGACTACGGCACCGCACGAGACCTCTTGGCCACCGCAGGCCTCCTTGCGGATGAGGCGGAGAACGCGCTCACTCTCTGGAAGACGGCTTCGGCCGAGAACTACGCATTCGACCCGTTGACGATGTCATGGCCTCGCGAGTTCTGGCTGGTTCTGGAGAAGTGGAAGAAGGGCTGGGCAGTCCAGTAACTTCCGGTGGTTCGACGTTCGGGGCAGCCGGATCCGCCGCGAGGGTGCAGTGCGCGCGTCGACAGCCGGGCAGAGGTCGACTTTTCCGGCGATAGCGGCTCGTGTGACGCCCACCTCAACTACTCTCAACTGCGATGATTCACTACAGGAGCAGGCGATGGACAACAAGATTCGGCTGATCAGTGACGGCGATGGACTTGCGGTCATCGGGAACCCGGCGGATGTCAAGCGCTTCCTCATCTCAGAGGGTCTACTGCCGTTTTCGAAGGACCTCGGATTTCAGAGACTCGGACCTCTCCTCCGCACCGCAGCTGGAATCGCGCAGGCAGGTTCTGAAATTTCCGTTAACTCAGCTTGCTGGCTGAAGTTGACCAAGGAGTCTGCACATCTGGTCAAGAAGTTCGGGTTGATGGAAAGCAAGACACCAGACATCAGTTATGCAATGGTGGGGAATCCTGGCTCAATCAAGTCATGGCTCCAGGTCACGGAGGGCCCTGGCTCGCTCCTGACCAATCCGGCGATTCTTTCCGGCGCTGCAGGGATCATGGCGCAGCTAGCGATGCAGCATGAGATGGGTGAGATCAAGAGCTATCTCGCGGCGATCGACAAGAAGGTCGACGATATTATTCGCGCCCAGAAGGACACCGAGTTGGGGAAGGTGTTCGGAGCGGGCCTCGACATCGAGTCCGCCATGAGCGTTCTGGAACGGGAGGGCCGGGTCGACGATGACACGTGGTCGACCGTGCAGGCGAGGACCCATACGATCACGGACGCCCTGGGCTGGACACTGGGTCGACTCGACGCGCTTGCGGAGAGGCTGGAGAGCACGGCCAAAATCGGTGATCTCGCCAAGACGGTCAAGGAAGCAGGGGCCGAGGTTGAGGAGCTGCTCGCCGTTGTGGCTCGCTGCTTCGAACTTCAGGACGCGCTCGACGTGCTGCGACTGCAGAGGGTGCTGGACGAGTCTCCGGACAAGCTGGACGGGCGTCGGCTCTTGCTGAAGGACGACCGGCAGAAGCGGCGGGAACTCATCTCGCGGAAGATTGAGCGCCTGATGGCACGTATGGATGCGGCCGCCGATACGGCCAACTCGAATGTACTGCTGCACTTGCCCGCGCACCGGACCGTGGTGGGCTCGATCAACCGTGCCGGCATCGCCGTCGATGGCTTCCACAGGCCGCTCGGAATCGAGTCCGGTCGACGCTCGCTGGAGGTGACACGATGGTGGGACGCGGCCCGGGACCCAGCGCAATTGAAGAACGCGACCGCAGAGGTGGGGCGCAAAGGGGGCATGGCAGCGGCCGCAGTGGCCATGGGAGCTGTAGTGGTCTGGGTCGGCCGCACTGCTCTTGACGGCGAGGAACACGGCGAGGAGGAGTGAGCGCACCCCGACCGTCAGCCGTGCGGGCCCTTGGGACTGGACGAGCCAGCCTCCCATGCTGGTTACCTCTCGACGGGCTCGATCCAGCTCGGTGATCGCCGCACGCCCCGCAGCTACGCCTTCACCTGTGCGGAGCCAGGCAACAGGCTCCATCCTCCGGCCATGGCGCGCCTCAGGTCGCCAGAATCCGGCCTCGGGCGGCAGCCGACCTCCGCATCCTGCGGCCAGGGATTCGCTCAGTCCAGGCCAACCAGACCGTCCGGGATCCAACCTTCGATGTAGCCCGCGACGAAGGCCGCCAGGTCGGGCGAGGGGGCGATCACCGTCGAGGAGGAAAGCATCTCCGGATCCGACCAGCGGACCGTTGGACGGCATCTGCCCTGAAGCCGGCTCTCGGCCGAAGAAGCCCTGGCCAGGTAGATCCGTTCTGCCACCCGAACCTGGCCGGCTCCATGAGGGATATGGGCCCAGCGATGCCCGACGGTGTTGCCCCATCTGAACGAGCGCATACCCAACGCGGCCATCCCCCGCGCGACCGCCGCGGCCCAGTTCTCCGTCCTGCGGACAGCAACCACCGGCACCCTCATCCCGCCCTCATATCTGCTCGCGGGAATGAGGGCGACCCGCCCCACTCCATCCAGAACGACAAGGACTGCCTGCCGCCGCACCAGTGGTGCATACATGCACATATCTCGATCATGGCGGCTTCGCTGCAGAGCGCTTCTCAAGCGCGCCATCCGAGGCAGGAAGTAGTCAGGCCGACCGAACGTGAAGCCAGGTGGAAGGCCCTGAAGGTCGGCGGCGCGTTTCCGAACCCAGCGATGCGCGTTTCGGGTGATCAGACGCAGCCTGCCCCGACCTGGGGCTTTGAGGTTTTCTACATGTCCCAATGAGGCGGGGGCCGGTCCCGGGGGACGTGGCGTGGTCGGCGGCGGGCCGACCGCTGACAGACTAGCGGATCGTGCCGGTGGGCGGGGCTGGGCGGGGCTGTGGGGGCTGGGCCGTGGGGGTGCTGCGGCACGGCGGGGTGGGAGCCTGGCGACCGACCGGGCCCGGGTGCGGGAGGATGCGGGGACTGACGGTGCGTGAGGGGGCGGGCGTGGCGGGTGTGGAGGGTGCGGTGCGGGTGCAGCGGTTGGCGCAGGTCGCGGTGGGGTGTGCCGGGGCCGCGGTGGTGGTGCTGGTGCTGATGGTGGGCTGGCGCGGGCTGGGGGTGGTGCTGGCCGGGGCGATCGGGCTGGGGGTGGCGGCGGCCGGGGCCTGGTGGGCGGTGGCGCACCGGGGGGCGGCCCGGGTGGCCGGGGCGGTGCTGGCGGTGGCGGCGCCGGTCTGGGTGCTGGGTTTCCTGGTGCAGAGCGGGCTGGGGCTGGAGGCGGTGCTGACGGTCTCGCTCTGGGCGGGCGGGATGGCCGCCGCCACCGAGGCGCTGCGGCTGGACAAGCGGGCGCGGCGGGCCGAGCAGGTGCCGTCGGCGCCGAGGGCGCTGAAGCCGGTGTTGATCATGAACCCGAAGTCCGGCGGCGGGAAGGTGGAGAAGTTCGACCTGGTCCGGAGGGCGGAGGCGCTCGGGGCCAGGGTGCTGCTGCTGGACGGACAGGACGTCTCCGCGCTGGCCCGGCGGGCGGTGGCCGAGGGGGCGGACCTGCTCGGGGTCGCGGGCGGGGACGGGACGCAGGCGCTGGTGGCGGAGGTGGCGGCCGAGCACGACCTGCCGTTCCTGGTCATCTCGGCCGGCACCCGCAACCACTTCGCGATGGACCTCGGCCTGGACCGCAACGACCCGTCCACCTGTCTGGACGCGCTGACCGACGGCGTGGAGCTGACGGTCGATCTGGGGACGGTCGCGGACCGCCCGTTCGTGAACACGGTCTCCTTCGGCGCCTACGCCGAGATCGTGCAGAGCCCGGACTACCGCGACAACAAGACGGTGACCGCGCTCGGCGCGCTGCCCGACCTGCTGGCCAACAAGATCGGCGCCCGGCTCACCGCCGAGGCCGACGGCACCCGGCTGACGGACCCCCAGGCCTTGCTGGTGAGCAACAACCCCTACGAGACCGGCGACCTGCTCGGCGCGGGCAGCCGCCCCCGGCTGGACACCGGCCGGCTGGGGGTGCTCTGCCTGAAGGTGGAGGGCGCGGCGCAGGCGGTCGAACTGGCGCTGCGCGGGGAACAGGCGCAGGGGCTCACGGTGCTGACGTCCCGTGAGGTGACGGTCCGGGCGGAGGCCGGGACGGACACCATCCCGGTGGCGGTGGACGGCGAGGCCCTGACGCTGCCGACGCCGGTGCGCTGCACGGTCCGCGCGGGGGCGCTGCGGGTCCGGGTGCCGAGGGACCGGCCGGGCGCGGAGCCGGTGGCGCCGCTGCGCGACTGGCGGCGGGTCTGGCAGCTGGCCTCGGGCGAGGCGGCCTCCTGATGGCGGGGCACGGACACGGGCACAGGCGTGGAGCACGGGCTCAGGGGTGGCCCGGAGACGGGCCCGAACGGGTGCCGGTGCGAGGGCCGGAGCTGATGGTGCGTGAGGATGGCGGGGAGACGAGGGAGGTGACGGTCGATGCGTAGCCCGACGACCGGTAGGTGGTGGCCGCTGTCGCAAGCGGTGGTGCTGGACCTGGCGGCGCTGGACCGCTCGGTGTACGGCGCGGTGGCGGCGACGCCGACGCCCGCGCTGGACGGGGTGATGCGGCGGCTGTCGGCGGCGGCCGACCACTCGAAGCTGTCGTTCGCGGTGGCCGGGCTGCTGGCACTGCGGGGCGGTTCGGCGCGGCGGGCGGCCGTGCTCGGGGTGGCGGCGATCGGGCTGGCCTCGGCCACCGCGAACCTGCTGGGCAAGAACCTGGTGCGGCGCGAACGGCCGGACCGGGCGGGGGCGCTGGTGCCCGAGGCCCGGCACGTCCCGATGCCGTCCTCGGCCTCCTTCCCCTCCGGGCACTCCGCCTCGGCCTTCGCCTTCGCGGTGGCGGTCGGCGCCGAACTGCCCTCGGCGGCCGTCCCGCTCGCCCTGCTGGCGGCCACCGTCGCGTACTCGCGGGTCCACACCGGGGTCCACTACCCGGGCGACGTGGTGGCCGGCTCCCTGCTGGGCGTCGCTGCGGCCACGACGGTCCGTCTGGCGGGCACGGGCACCTTCGGCCCGTCACCCCGGACCAGCTGACACCCCGTCGACGGCGGAGGCCGACGGCCCTGAGGCACGGCCACAACGCGCCCGGCGACTCCGGACCACCGGGGTTGCCGGGCCACCGGCGGCCCGCAGGCCGAGCGGACCGAGCAGCCGAACGGGCCGAGCAGCCTCACGGGCCGCACCAACCCCTCCGCCCCGCCGAAGACGCCCGGCGACCCCACACCGCCCCCGCCGGAGGCGCGTGGGCACCACCCCCACGGAGACGGCGAGCTCACCCCACGACGGCACAAGGCGGGCATCCCCCGGCGCCCCGCCCACCCCCGCCGGAGGCGAGTGAGCACCGCCACAGGCTGACGTCCTGCCGCCCGGGAATGGTGCGGTCAGGACCGGACCGGGAGGACGAGTTGACGGCGGAGCGGATGATCGGGCTGCTGGCGGATGCCGGGAGCTTCGAGTGCTGGGACGAGCCGGTGCGGCCGCCGGAGGCGAATCCGGCGTACCGGGAGGCGCTGGAGCGCGCCCGGGAGCGGACCGGGCTGGACGAGGCCGTGACGACCGGCGTGGCACGGGTGGCGGGGCGTCAGGTGGCGCTGGTGGTGTCGGAGTTCGGCTTCCTGGGCGGTTCGATCGGGGTGGCCACCGCCGAGCGGATCACCCGGGCGGTGGAGCGGGCCACGGCCGCGCGGCTGCCGCTGCTGGCGCTGCCGGTCTCGGGCGGGACCAGGATGCAGGAGGGCACCGCCGCGTTCCTCTGCATGGTCCGGATCACCGCCGCCGTCCAGGCCCACCGGGCGGCCGGTCTGCCCTACCTGACGTACCTGCGCAGCCCGACCATGGGCGGGGTGTTCGCCTCCTGGGGCACCCTCGGCCATCTGGTGCTGGCCGAGCCGGGGGCCCGGCTGGGCTTCCTCGGGCCGCGGGTGTACCGGGAGCTGCGCGGGGTGGAGCTCCCGGAGGAGGTGCAGCGGTCCGAGACCCTGGTGGCGCACGGTCTGGTCGACGGCGTCGTCCCGCCGGAGCGGCTGGCGCGGACGGTGGCCCGGGCCCTCGCGGTGCTCGCCGACCCGCCCGGACCGGCCGGGCTGCCCGACCCGGAGCGGCCGGCGGAGCCGGTGGACGCCTGGGAGGCCGTGCTCCGCAGCCGCGCCCCGGACCGCCCCGGGACGGAGGCCGTGCTCGCGGCCGCCGACCTCGGCCTGCTGGAGCTGGCCGCGCCGGACTCCGCACTGGTCCGGGCGCTGGCCCGGTTCGGCGGGCAGCCGGCCGTGGTGGTGGGGCAACGGGCGGGCGCCGAGCGGCCGTTCACCGCCGCCGATCTGCGCAGCGTGCGCCGGACCGCCCGGCTGGCCGAGCAGCTGGGCCTGCCGCTGGTGACGCTGGTGGACACCTCGGGGGCCGAACTCTCCGTGCAGGCCGAGCTGGACGGCCTGGCGCTGGAGATCGCCCGGACCCTGGAGACGCTGGTCGCACTGCGCACCCCGGTGCTGGCGGTGCTGCTCGGCCAGGGTTCGGGCGGCGGGGCCCTGGCCCTGCTGCCGGCCGACACCGTGCTGGCGGCGGCCAGCGGCTGGCTGGCCCCGCTGCCGCCGGAGGGCGCCTCGGCGATCGTGCACCGGGACGGCGGGCACGCCGCGGAGCTGGCCCGCGCCCAGGGCATCGGGGCGGCCGACCTGGTCGCGGCGGGCCTGGTGGACCGGGTACTGCCGGAGGGCGACGACGAGGGCCCCGGCCCCGGCTTCGCCAACCGGGTCGCCCACGCCATCGGTACGGGCCTCGCCGACCTGACGGCCCGTCCGGACGAGGAGCGGCTGGCGGCCCGCGCCGCCCGCCACCGACGGCTCGGCGGCAGCGCCTGACCCCACCCCCGACCGTCCCGTGGCACACCCGCCGGGTGACGGCCCGTCCGGACGCGCGCGCCGGTCGTCGCCCACCCCGCCCTCCACCCGACCCGGCCCCGCGACCCGACGCCCCGAAGGCTCGACCGCCCCGCCACACCCCCTCGGGTGACGGAACGTCAGGCCCCGGTCGCGGCCCGCCCTCGCCCGGGTGAGGATGGCCGTGGGGGACGGCCGAGCCAGTGGGAGGTACGGGTGTCCGGTTCGCTGCCCAGCGCGGGCGAGGAGCCCTCACCGCAGCAGCCCTCGCCCCAGCAGCCCTCACCTCCGCGGCCGGGCCGGTCGGCCCGGTTCAAGGCCCGGCTGGCCGTACTGGCCACCACCGCCAAGGGACTGCCGGACCGGGTGCCGATCGTCGGCCGGGCCGTCGGCCAGCTGATCCGGGTCAACCTGCTGGACAACGCCACCCGGCTGGCCGCCCAGGCCTTCCTCAGCGCGCTGCCCGCGCTCTTCGTGGTGGCGGTCTTCGCCCCCGCCTCGGTCCGGGACGGCGTGGTCGGCTCGCTCCGGGACCAGCTCGGCCTCCAGGGCGAGGCGCAGCAGCAGGTGCGGCAGCTGCTCTCGGCCGGCAACGACGACGTGACCCAGAGCTTCGGGGTGATCGGCGCGCTGGTCACCGTACTCTCGGCCACCGCGCTGAGCCGGGCCATGCAGCGGGTCTGCGAGCGCTGCTGGGACCTGCCCAAGTCGGGGGTTCGGCTGGCCGCCTGGCGCTGGCTGGCCTGGTTGGCGGCCTTTCTGGCCTTCCTGGTCTTCCAGTCGCCGGTCCGGGAGGGTTTCGGGGCCGGGGCCTGGCTGGGGCTGCCGCTCTACCTGGTGCTGGCCACCGTCCTCTGGTGGTGGACCCAGCACCTGCTGCTGGGCAACCGGGTGCGCTGGTACCCGCTGCTGCCGGGGGCGCTGCTCTGCGGGGTGGCCGCCCTCGGCCTGGGCCTGGCCGCCAAGGTGTACCTGCCCCGGGCGGTGACCCAGAGCGTGGACCGGTTCGGCCCGTACGGCGTGGTGTTCACGTCCCTGAGCTGGCTGATCGTGCTGTTCACCGCGATCACCCTGGCGATCTCGCTCGGCCGGGTGCTCGCCGAGGAGCCCGCCCTGGAGCGCCTGCTCGGAACACCGGACGAGCCCGGCCGCTGGGGCGGCCGGGCTCGCTGAGGGGGTGCGGACGGAGCGTCAGAGCAGGCGCAGCAGCCGGGACGCGATCGACGGCGGCGCCAGGTCCGACTGGAGCGTGACGGGCACCTCGACCCGGTCCTCGCCCTCGCCGGCCGCGATGGTGCCGACCTGGGTGCCGGCCTTGGCGGTGTGGCCGAGGCCCTCGGTCCGCATGGTGAGCTCGGCCTTCACGCCGGACCAGCCGGCCACCGTCAGGTCCTTGGCGGCGACCACCGGGACGGTACCGCCGAGGCCGTCGTCCACGCGGCCGACCACCTCGCCCTGCTTGGCCAGGGTCTGGCCGGTGAGGCCGTTCTGCGCGCTGGTGATGATCTTCTGACTGGCCGTCTGGGCGGCCTTCAGCAGGTTGTCGGTGGCGGTCGCGGGCTGGCCCAGGGTGACGCCGAGGATCAGCCGCTTGGTGCCGCCGATGTCCTTGGTGGCGGCCCACATCAGGCAGGAGCCGGCGGGGGTGCTGGAGCCGGTCTTGACGCCGATCACGCCGTTGCGGGCGGAGAGCAGCCCGTTGGTGTTGTAGATCCGCTGGTTGTTGAAGGTCATGTCCGGGGTGGCGACCACCTGGCGGAACACGTCGTCGTCCATCACCTCGCGGGCCAGCTTGAGCTGGTCCTTCGCGGTGCTCTTGGTGTTGTTGTCGTAGCCGGCCGGGTCGGCGTAGGTGGTGTTGGTCATGCCGAGCGCCTTGGCCTCGGCGTTCATCTTCTCCACGAACGCGGCCTCGGAGCCGGAGTCCCAGCGGGCCAGCAGGCGGGCCACGTTGTTGGCCGAGGGCAGCATCAGCAGTTCGAGCGCCTCGTACTCGGTCAGCTTCTGGCCCTCGGTCAGCTGGGCGCGGGACTCGTCGGTGTTGGCCGACTCGGCCGCGGCCTGCTTGTCCACCGTGATGACCGGGCCCGGCTCGCCCTTCTTCAGCGGGTGGGCCTTGAGGATCAGGTGGGCGTTCATCACCTTGGTGACGCTGGCGATCGGCGCGGGGGTCTCCGGGCCGGAGCTGCCCAGGCTGCCGACCCCGACCACCTCGGCGGCGGCCTGGCCCTTGGCGGGCCACGGCACCGTCAGCTGGTCGCCGGAGAAGGTGTAGGAGCCGGCCAGCGAGAGCTTGGTCCTCGGGTCCGGCAGCGGGCGCAGCAGCTGGGCCACCACCACCGCGCCGATCACCACGGCCAGGAAGACCGTCCAGATGGTGATCCGCTTGACCGCCCTTCGGAACGGCGAGACCGGACGGGCGGAGAGCGCGGCCAGCACCTCCATCGCCTCGGAGGTGGTCTCCGGCACCGGGGCGGGCTCCGGCTCGACCACCGGGGGCGCGCTCGGCTCGGGGACGGTCCAGGCCTGCACCGGCGGCTTCACCGGGGCGGGCTTCTCGAACTTCTCGGCCACCGCGGGCGGCGCGACGGGCGCGGCCGGCGACGCGGCGGGTACGGCCGGCGGCTCGGCGGGCGCGACCGGCTCGGCGGATTCCCGCACGTCAGCGGCCTCCACCTGCTCCGCAGGCTCCGCCTCCTCCACGGCGGCGGGCACGGGCTTCTTCACCACCGGCTCGGCGACGGCCTCGGCAGCGGGCTCCTCCGCGGTCGGCTCGGCAGCCGGCTCGGCGGCCTCCCCGGCGCCCTTGTCGGCAGCCTTCGCGGTGGCCGGTTCGACCTGCTCCGCAGGCTCCGCGGGCTCGGTGTCCTCGTCCGGCACCCGCAGGTGCGTGGTCGCGTTGTCCACCGGCAGTCTCAGCATGGTGGTCCGGCTGTCCACATCACGGACCCTCAGCTGGACGGTGGAGCCGTTCGGAGCCGCCTCGGCGACCGCCTCCCCCTCCACCGTTTCCCCGTCGCGCCGCACCTTGTCGGGGGACTCGCCCACGTAACCCATCCTCCTCGTCCGCCGGACCGGCCGGGGCAGATTTCCGCCCGCCGGTTAGCTCTCCAGTCTCCGCTACCGGGACCGTAACGACCGTCACACCCCGCCCGACCGGCCGTTATTCGCTCGGACCGGCCCGTCCGGGGGCATTCCCTGCCTCAGACGCCGGCCCCGGCGGGCCCGGTTCCCGCCCCCACCGCCAGGTCACAATTCGGAGGCGTACTCGACAAGCCGCTGTGAGAGGCGTCACTCTGTCATTCATCCACGCGGGGAGGCTTGGATGGGCAAGAGCCGCAGAACTATTCCCGAGGAACTCCTGTTGCTCGCCCTGGACCCGACCACGGGTACCACGGCGCAGCCGCAGACCCTCGACCTCGGACTCGCCGGGGCACAGCTCGTCGAGCTGTCCCTGGCCGGAAGGATCGTCCCTGACGGGGACCGGATCGCCGTGGTGATGGCACGGCCGACCGGTGATCCGACCTTGGACCACGCACTGGAACTGCTGCGCCGTCGTGGCAGTGCGGTGCGGGCTGCACACTGGATCGGCGGGCCCCGGCTGGGGCTACGGCAGACCTACCTGGCGCACCTGGAGCGGTGCGGCATGGTGACCGCCGTGCCGGGCCAGGTGTGCGGCGTGCTGCCGACGACGCGGTACCAGGCGTCGGACGACTGCACCAACGCCGCCATCAAGCAGCGGCTGGACACCGCGATCCGGACCGGGGTCCCACCGGACCCCAGGACGGCCGCGCTGGCCGCGCTGGCGCACGCCGTCGGCCTGGGCAAGCACCTCTACCCGGGCAACGAGGGCCGGTCGTCGCGGTCACGGCTGCGCGACCTGATCCGGTACGACCCGCTCGGCGGCATGGTCGCCCACGCGGTGATGGACGTTCAGAACGGCCTGCCGGGGCAGGCCCGGGGTGCGGCTCCGGCCCGTCCCGCGGTCACCGGCCATCCCGTGCCGAGCCGTCCGACCGCGGGCGGCAACGGCCGGGGCCTGGCGGGTCGGGCGGTGGCGCGCTGACCCCAGCGCGCGGCCGGCCGGGTGCGGCACCGCGGCACCACCTCGCACGAGCTCTCGGGGCGGCCGCTCCAGACAGTTGGTCAACTGTCTGGAGCGGCCGCCCCGTTGGCGTCTCCGGGGTCGGATCGCCATTACCGTACGGGTGACCGTGGACGCAAGGGCCGCGATCCCGTTTGAGTGCTTTTACGATGGTCTGTTCTTGTGAGCGAAGGTCATTCCCCCACGCCAGGGCGGGTCGAGATGACATGCTGCTCCACGTCAGGGGGGTTGGTACCAATTTCCACACTCTTCCGAGGCGCACCTCATCCGGGTGCGCCAGAGGTACGGCCGGAGGTCGACGTGTCCGCCAACATCAATCCGACGGTCCGGCGCCGCCGACTGGGCGCCGAACTGCGGCGCCTGCGCGAGCAGAAGGGCATGACGGCCGAGGAGGTGGCCGGCCGCCTGATGGTCTCCCAGTCGAAGATCAGCCGCCTCGAGAACGGCCGCCGCTCGATCAGCCAGCGCGACGTCCGCGACCTGTGCGACGTCTACGAGGTCACCGACGAGCGGATCCGGGCGGGGCTGATGGAGATGGCCAGGGAGTCGCGCCAGCGCGGCTGGTGGCACGAGTTCGGGGACATCCCGTACTCGGTCTACATCGGCCTGGAGGCCGAGGCCAGTTCGATCCGCGCCTACGAGTCCTCCTTCGTCCCGGGGCTGTTGCAGACCCGGGAGTACGCGGCGGCCGTCGTCGAGGGCACCCAGCCGGACACCGACGCCGGGGCGGTGCAGCGGCGGGTCGAGGTACGGATGAAGCGGCAGAGCCGGATAAACGGTGAGAACCCGCTGGGCAGCCTCTGGGTCGTGGTGGACGAGGCGGTGCTGGCCCGCGAGGTCGGCAGCCCGATGGTGATGGCCGATCAGCTGCACCAGCTGATCGAACTGAGCGAGCGTCCGAACATCAACCTTCAGGTCATCCCGTTCCGCCACGGGGCCCATCCCGGCATGACCGGGACATTCTCCCTGATGGAGTTCCCGGAGTCGGCGGATTCGACGGTCGTCTACTTCGAAGGAGTGACGGCCGACCTCTACCTCGAGAAGGACGCCGACGTCCGCCGCTATACCAATCTGTACGACCACCTGCGGGCCGCAGCGCTCAGCGTGGCGGAGAGCCGCACACTGATCAGATCCTATGCAGAGGGGTTCAAGAGATGAGCACCACGTCCACGCGAGGCAGTCTCACCTGGCGCAAGAGCAGCCACAGCGGTGGCAACGGGGCCTGCGTCGAGATCGCCGTGCCGAACGGCTCCACCATCGCCGTCCGTGACTCCAAGGACCCCGAGGGCCCGCAGCTGCACTTCTCGAACGCGGCCTGGGCCGCCTTCGCCACCGCCACCGCGGCCGGCGACTTCGGCCGGATCTGACCCGCCCTCAGCAGCGCCCCCGACGGAGCGGTGCCCGGTCAGACCGGGTACCGCTCCGTCCAGGCACGGCCCCGCAGTTCGCCGCCGTGCAGCAGCTCCAGCACGAAGTCGTCGGCGAGCTCCAGCAGCGTCCCCCGGCCCTCCAACTCGGCCACCAGCTCCGGCGGCAGCGCCGTCTCCCCGTGCACCACGCCCAGCAGGCCGCCGCAGAGCGCCCCGGTCGAGTCGCTGTCCCCCGAGTGGTTGACCGCGAGCAGCAGGCCGGACTTCACGTCGTGCGCCACCAGCGCGCAGTAGACCCCGATCGACAGGGCCTCCTCGGCCGCCCAGCCCTCCCCCAGCTCCTCGACCCGCGCCGCCCCCGGCTCCCCGGCCCGGACGGCGTCCAGCGCCCGGCGCAGCGCCGCCGTCGTCTCCTCGTGCCCCGGGTGGTCGGAGAGCGTGGCCAGCGCCTGGTGCACCCCCTCCTCCAGCGTCCCGCCCCGGGCGGCCGCGTGCACGATCACCGCGAAGGCGCCCGCCGACAGGTAGGCCGCCGGATGACCGTGCGTCAGCACCGAGCACTCCACCGCCAACTGGAACACCAGGGCCGGGTCCCAGGCCGTCAGCAGGCCGAACGGGGCCGACCGGACCACCGCCCCGCTCCCCCGGGCGTCCGGGTTGCGCGGCTCGCCCAGGCTGCCCGGCACGGCGGCCTCCGGCCCCGAGAGCGCGGCCAGCGCGGCCGGCTCCGGCGAGCGCTGCGCGTACAGCCACTCCTGCCGCCCCAGCCAGCCGAGGTCCGCCCGGCGCTCGTCCGGGCCCCAGTCGTGCTGGGTCGCGGCCCAGCGCAGGTACGCCCGGTGCACGTCGGTCGGCGGGTGCCAACTGCCGCCGTCCCGCTGGGCGTGCGCCCGTATCAGGCCCTCCACCGTGAACAGGGTCAGCTGGGTGTCGTCGGTGACGGTCCCCGGGCGGCCGTACGCGGCCACGTAACCCGTCACTCCGTCAGGTCCGTGGGCCGCCAGGATCTTCTCCAGCGAATCGCCCTCGATCCCGGCCCCGAGCGCGTCTCCGATCGCACCGCCGAGCAGGCAGCCGCGGACCCGGCTGCGGAAGTCCTGCTGCTGGGCACGGGACCACAAGGCCATCACGGGTACGGCACCTCTTCTCGACACGCCGCGCACCGCCCCCCGGAGCGCGCCCTCGCACTGTATTCGAATACCTCACCACGGGGCGCCGCGGTCCGGAACACCAGCCCTTCAACAAACTGTTGCCACCGCGCCATCCGCGGGCCACCGGGCCACACCCCGGGCTTCCTACCGTCCGCTCCATGACCACCACCCGCACCCGGTTCGCCGTCGCCGTCGCCCTGACCGGCGCCCTCACCCTCGGCACCACCGCGCTGGCCGCCTCCCCCGCCCTGGCCGACTCCGCCGGCCACCACGCCCAGCAGTCCGCGCACCGCATCCCGTTCACCGCCGCCACCGTCACCCAGCGGGCCGACGGCACCTTCACCCTGACCTGGGCCGCCCCCACCGCCCGCAGGGTCACCGTCTACGCGGGCACCGACCGCGACGCGATCCGCCACCGCACCGCCGTCGCCCGCGGCGCCGGCTCGGCCACCGTGACCGTCTCCGGCCTGGCCGCCGCCGACCGCTGGTACTTCGAGCTCGTCCCGGACCGCGGCGAGTCCCTGACCGTCGCCGACCGCTCCCTGCACCTCGCCTCCGCCCCCAACTTCCGCGACGCGGGCGGCTACCGCACCGCCGACGGCCGCTGGGTGAAGATGGGCGAGGTCTACCGCTCGGACGACCTCTCCAAGCTCACCGACGCCGACCTGGCCAAGCTCCAGCGCCTGGGCATCCGTCAGGTCTTCGACCTGCGCACCCCGGCCGAGCAGAAGGCCGCCCCCGACCGCGTCCCGGCCGGCGCCACCGTCACCTCCGCCAACGTGCTCGGCGTCGAGGACACCGGCGCCTTCAACGTCACCTCCCCGCAGGCCGCGGTGCAGGCGATGATCGACGCCGAGAAGGTCATGGTCTCGGCGGCCAGCGCCAAGTCCGCCTACCGCGGCGTCCTGCGGGCCGCGGACGACCGCGGCGCGGTGCTCTTCCACTGCACCGCCGGCAAGGACCGCACCGGCTGGGCGGGCGCCTCCCTGCTCACCGCGCTCGGCGTCCCGAAGGCCACCGTCGAGGCGGACTACCTGGCCAGCAACGACTACCGCGCCGCCGCCAACGCCGCGGTCCTGTCCCACCTCCCGGCGTCGTACCAGGCGATCTACAAGCCGCTCCTCGACGTCCGCCCCGAGTACCTCAACTCCGGCTATGACGAGGTCACCGCCAAGTACGGCACCTTCGACCGCTACCTCAAGAACGGCCTCGGCCTCGATCGCACCGAGCTCCGCCACCTCCAGGACCGGCTCCTCGTCGGATAGTGGTGATGCCTATGGGGGCGCGGGGAACTGCGCGAACCGGAAGGCGGCTCGCCTGCAACTGAGGGCACGTCAGCCAGTTGCACGTGCTGCCGTTCCCCTGCGCGCAGTTCCCCGCGCCCCTGGTGTGACCTAGTCCAGAACGGGAAGCAGCTCCGGCAGGTGCCCGTCCGACGCCAGGGCGGCCGCCCGCCGTTCGGGCGGGACCTCGCCGTAGGTGGTGGTGCGCTGCCGGTGCGGACGCCCGGCCGCCTCGGCGATCGACTCCAGCTGACGGACCGACATGTAGCTCCCGTACGAGGACCCGGCCATCCGCGAGATGGTCTCCTCCATCAGGGTCCCGCCCAGGTCGTTGGCCCCGGAGCGCAGCATCTCCGCCGCCCCCTCCGCCCCGAGCTTGACCCAGCTGGTCTGCACGTTGCGGATGTGCGGGTGCAGCAGCAGCCGCGCCATCGCCATCACCGCCCGGTTGTCCCGCGCCGTCGGCCCGGGCCGCGCGATCCCCGCCAGGTACACGGGGGCGTTGGTGTGCACGAACGGCAGCGTCACGAACTCCGTGAACCCGCCCGTCCGTTGCTGGATCTCCGCCAGCAGCCGCAGGTGCGCCAGCCAGTGCGAGGGGTTGTCCACGTGCCCGTACATCATCGTGGAGGACGAGGGGATCCCCAGCTCGTGGGCCGTGCTGACCACCTCGACCCAGGTCGCGGCGGGCAGCTTCCCCTTGGTCAGCACCCACCGGACCTCGTCGTCGAGGATCTCCGCCGCCGTCCCCGGGATGGAGTCCAGCCCGGCCTCCTTGGCGGCCGCCAGCCACTCCCGGATCGAGAGCCCGGTCCGCGTCGCCCCGTTGACGACCTCCATCGGGGAGAAGGCGTGCACGTGGATGCCGGGCACCCGGGCCTTCACCGCCCGAGCGATGTCGAAGTACGCGGTGCCCGGGAGGTCGGGGTGGATCCCGCCCTGCATGCAGACCTCCGTCGCCCCCACCTCCCACGCCTGCTGGGCCCGGTCGGCGACCTGCTCCAGCGACAGGGTGTAGGCGTCGGCGTCGGTGCGCCGCTGGGCGAAGGCGCAGAACCGGCAGCCGGTGTAGCAGACGTTGGTGAAGTTGATGTTCCGGGTGACGCAGTAGGTGACCTCGTCGCCCACCGCGTCGCGCCGCACCGCGTCGGCGATCGAGCAGAGCGCGTCCAGTGCCGGGCCGTCCGCCTGGAAGAGCGCCAGCGCCTGGGCGTCGGTCAGCTTCTCGGGGTCGTCGGCCGCCTGCGCCAGTGCCGCCCGCAGGTCACCCGGCAGCCGCTCGGGGGCGGTCAACCCGGCCGCCTGCTCGCGCAGTTCGGCCCAGTCGCCGTAGACCTCCTCGAAGTCCCCGCGCCGGTCCCCGGTCCGCCCGGCCCCGTCGATCTCGCGGTGCAGCTCGGTGCGGCCGCGTGCGGTGAGCGGCTCGTCCGGTTCCTGCCAGGGCAGTCCGACCGGCAGCGCGTCCTCCCGGGCCAGGCCGGTCTCCGGGTCGGCCAGCGCCCGCACGTGCGGCAGGACCCGGGGGTCGATCCACGGCTCGCCGCGCAGCAGGTACTCCGGGTACACCGTCAGCCGCTCGCGCAGCGCGAAGCCCTCGGCCGCGGTGCGTGCGGAGAGCTCCTCGATGTGCGGCCAGGGCCGCTCCGGGTTGACGTGATCGGGCGTCAGGGGCGAGACGCCGCCCCAGTCGTCGATGCCCGCGCCGATGATCAGCGGGTACTCCTCGTCCACCAGGTTCGGCGGCGCCTGGATCCGCGCACCCGGGCCGAGCACCAGCCGGGCCACCGCGATGCAGGCGGCCAGCTCCTCCAGCTCGGCGTCGGGCATGGCCCGCATCGCGGTGTCGGGCTTGGCCCGGAAGTTCTGCACGATGACTTCCTGGAGGCCCTGGTAGCGCCGGGCGGTGCGGCGGATCGCGAACAGCGCGTCGGCCCGCTCCTCGTGGGTCTCGCCGATGCCGATCAGCACGCCGGTGGTGAACGGCACGGCGCTGCGGCCCGCGTCCTCCAGCACCCGCAGCCGGACGGCCGGCTCCTTGTCGGGAGAGCCGTGGTGCGGGCCGCCGGGCTCGGACCAGAGCCGGGTGGCGGTGGTCTCCAGCATCATGCCCATCGAGGGGGCCACCGGCTTGAGCCGCTGGAAGTCGGTCCAGGACAGCACCCCGGGGTTGAGGTGCGGCAGCAGCCCGGTCTCCTCCAGCACCCGCACGGCCATCGCCCGCACGTAGGCCAGGGTGTCGTCGTAGCCGTGCGCGTCCAGCCACTCGCGGGCCTCGGGCCAGCGGTCCTCGGGGCGGTCCCCGAGGGTGAAGAGCGCCTCCTTGCAGCCGAGCGCGGCGCCCTGCCGGGCGATCTCCAGCACCTCGTCGGGCGACAGGTAGAGGCCGTGGCCGTCCTTGCGGAGCTTGCCGGGCACGGTGACGAAGGTGCAGTAGTGGCAGCGGTCCCGGCAGAGCCGGGTGAGCGGGACGAAGACCTTCTTCGAGTAGGTGATCACCCCGGGCCGGCCGGCCGCCAGCAGCCCCTGGTCGCGGACCCGGGCGGCGCTCGCGCACAGGTCACGCAGGTCCTCGCCGCGGGCGTGGAGCAGCACGGCCGCCTCGGTGACGTCCAGCGCCACCCCGTCCCGTGCCCGGCGCAGGGCGCGGCGCATCGAACTGCTGGTGGGGCGGGGGTCGGTAGCGTCGTCCATGGGGCGACGATACCCAGAGCCGGAGGCGGTGTTCGTCCTTCGGCGGTAGCCGACCCTGAGACGTGCTCAGGGTCACGTGCACCGCTGGGAGTAGGCGGATCCGGCCCTCTGGAGCGATACCGGACGGGGGTCCCGTGGGTTCCAATGGAGGGGAAGCACGGCAGTTCTGACGTCTGACGAGGGGTAGGAAGTCATGGAACGGACCACGCGACGCAAGGCCGCCCGGGTGCTGGTGCCCGCCGGTGTGGTGGCGCTGACCGCCGCCGGGATCGGCCTGGTGCCCGCGATGGCCGGTGAGTCCGGGCCCAAGCTGCCCGAGCTGACGGCGGAGCAGGTGGTGGCCAAGGCACTGGGCTCCGACGCCCGGGCGCTCTCCGGCACCGTCAAGCTCAAGGCCGACCTGGGCCTGCCGACCCAGCTGCTGGGCGGGGCTCTGCCGGGCGGCGGGGCTCCCGGCGGGCACGGCGGCGGCCGGGGCGGCGGCGAAGGCTCGGAGGCCGACCCCGGGGCCAAGCTGCTCCAACTGCTGGGCGGCGAGCACACCCTGCGGATCGCGGTGGACGGCCCGGACCGCCAGCGGCTCGGCCTGATCGGCGGCCTGTCCGGCTACGAGCTGGTGCACAACGGCTCCGAGCTCTGGGCCTGGGACAGCAGGAGCAACGAGGCGGTGCACCTGACGGGTGCCCAGGCCGCCGAGCGGGCGAAGCCCGAGCTGCCGCTGCCGGTCACCCCGCAGGAGGCCGCGAAGAAGTTCCTGGAGCTGGGTGCGGACACCACCCAGGTCACCGTGGAGGGCACCACCACCGTGGCCGGGCAGGACGCCTACGAGCTGCGGGTGAAGCCCAAGCAGGGCGGCTCGACCATCTCCGAGGTGCGGATCGCCGTCGCGGCCGGGAACGGCGTGCCGCTCGCGGTGCAGGTCCGCTCCGGCTCCACCAAGGTGCTGGACGCCCGCTTCAGCGAGGTCTCCTTCGCCACCCCGTCCGCCGACACCTTCCGCTTCACCGCCCCCAAGGGCGCCAAGGTGACGGAGCAGAAGGCCGAGGAGGGCGTGGACCACGAGAAGTGGCTGCAGAACTCCCCAGACGCCGAGGCGGCCGAGGAGGCGCTCGGGAAGGCCGGGCAGGACACGGACTTCAAGGTCACCGGCGAGGGCTGGACCACCGTGCTCAGCGCCAGGCTCCCCGCCGAGGCGGCGGGCGGCGAGGCCGGCGGCTTCGCCAAGGCGCTCGGCAAGCCGGTCGGCGGCGGCAGCCTGATCTCCACCAAGGTGGTCAACGTGCTGATCACCGACGACGGCCGGGTGTTCGCCGGCGCCGTCACCCCGCAGGTGCTGCAGAGCGCGGCCGGGACGAAGTGACCGACCTGTTGGAGCGGCCGGACGGCCGGGCGGCTGCGGGCCGCCCGGCCGCTCCGGCCGAGGTGATCCGCACCCGGGGGCTGACCAAGCGCTTCCCGGGCGGCCAACTGGCCGTGGACGGGCTGGACCTGACGGTGCCCCGGGGCAGCGTGTTCGGCTTCCTGGGGCCGAACGGCTCCGGCAAGACCACCACCATCCGGATGCTGATGGGCCTGATCACCCCCAGCTCCGGCGAGGCGGTGGTGCTCGGCGAGCCGATGCCGCGCGGCGCCGCCACCGTGCTCCCCCGGGTCGGCGCCCTGATCGAGGGCCCGGCCCTGTACGGCTTCCTGACGGGCCGGGACAACCTGTCCCGCTTCGACGCGGCCGATCCGACCACCGACCCGCGCACCCGGTCCCGCCGGGTCTCCGAGGCGCTGGACCGGGTCGGCCTGACGGCCGCCGCCGGCAAGAAGGCCCGGGCGTACTCGCTGGGCATGAAGCAGCGTCTGGGTCTGGCCTCGGCCCTGCTGCGCCCGCGCGACCTGCTGGTGCTGGACGAGCCCACCAACGGCCTGGACCCGCAGGGCATGCGGGAGATCCGGGCGCTGGTGCGGGAGTTGGCGGCCGAGGGCTCCACCGTCTTCCTCTCCTCGCACCTGCTGGACGAGATCGAGCAGGTCTGCACCCACGCCGCCGTGATGTCCAGGGGCCGGCTGCTGGTGCAGGGCACGGTGCCCGAGCTGGCGGCCAGGGCGCAGGGCCGCCTGGTGGTCCGCACGCCGGACGTGGCGGAGGCCGCCGAGGTGCTGACCGAGCGTCAGGTCCCCGACGTCCGGGGCGGCGAGGGCTCGCTCTCCGCCGCCGCCCCCGCCGAGGAGGAGCTCGCCGGGCTCTGCGCGGCGCTGGTCGCGGCGGGAGTGCGGGTGCAGGGCTTCGGAGTGGAGCGCGGCACGCTGGAGGACGCCTTCGTGGCGCTGACCGGGGAGGGATTCGATGTCGCGGGCTGAGGCACTCACCGACGCACCGGCGCGGCTTCCGGCCGCGCTCTCGACCTCACTGCTGCGCAGCGAGCTGGCGCTGACCTTCCGGCGGGCCCGGACGGTCACCCTGCTGGCCATCCTGGCCGCCCTGCCGGTGCTGATCGGCGTGGTGATCAAGTGGCAGACCGACGGCGAGGGCGGCGGCGGCCCGGCCTTCATCGCCCAGGTGACCCAGAACGGCGTGTTCCTGGTCTTCACCTCACTGGCCGTCACCCTGCCGGTCTTCCTGCCGATGACGGTGGGCGTGGTGGCGGGCGACGCGATCGCGGGCGAGGCGGCCTCCGGCACCCTGCGCTACCTGCTGGTCGCCCCGGCCGGCCGGACCAGGCTGCTGGTGGCCAAGTTCCTGGCCGGGACGGCGTTCTGCCTGGGCGCGACCCTGACGGTGGCAGCCTCCGCGCTGGCCACCGGGGCGGCGCTGTTCCCGCTGGGGGACGTCACGCTGCTCTCCGGGGACACGGTGGGCCCGGGCGAGGCGCTGCTGCGGGCGGTGCTGGTGGCCCTGGTGGTGGCGGCCTCGCTGGCCGGGCTGGTCGCGGTCGGGCTGTTCGTCTCCACCCTGACGGGCAGTGGGATCGCCGCGATGGCCACCACCGTGGTACTGGTGATCACGGTGCAGATCCTGGACGCCTTCCCGCAGTTGCACGCGATCCAGCCGTACCTGCTCTCGCACCACTGGCTGAGCTTCGGGGACCTGCTGCGGCAGCCGATGTACTGGGACGAGGTGCTGAAGAACCTCGGGCTGCAGGCGCTCTACGTGGCGGTCTTCGGCTCAGCGGCCTGGGCCCGCTTCACGGCCCGCGACGTCACTTCGTGAGCTGGCCGCCGCGCAGGCCAGCACCGGCAGCTGCGCGGGTGCGACCAGGAACAGCGGGGACCAGCCGTGGCAGACCAGCCGGACCCCGGCGGTCAGCCCGTGCAGCCGGGCCCGGTGCGAGCCCTTGAGCTCCACCCGGTCGAGCCGGCTGGGGGCCTGCAGGGTGACCGGCGGGCGGCCGGGGCGCTGCCAGCGGATGGTCACCGGGCCGCCGGGGCGGTCGGCGCTCAGCAGCAGTTCGCCGGTCTCGGCGGCGTCCATCTCGCGGCGCACGGCGGGCACCCGCAGGGCCCCGCCGGAGGCCAGCACGGCGGCCCCGTCGGCCGCCGCCGACCGGCGGAACGGCCGGACCAGCGGTGCCTTGAGCTGGACCATCGCGACTCCTCCCGTGGCCGGCATGGGGGTGCCTTCCGACAGCCTTCGGCTGCGGGCACCCCGGACGTTAGCAGGGTTGCGGGGGGCTTGAGGAGATCCCGAAACGAGTTGTTCACCGGGCGGACGAAGCTGACGGAGCGTCAGCCGGCGCATCCTCCGGCCGAGTGCTCGGCGGCGCCGCCGGGAGCTCGGACCGGCTCTGTCGCAGGCGCCGCAGCGCGTCGAAGGTGAGCACCGCGAGCGCGGCCCAGACCAGGGCGAAGCCGGCCCAGCGGGCGGGCGGCATCCGCTCGTGGAAGACGGTGATGCCGAGCAGGAACTGCAGCACCGGCGCCAGGTACTGCAGCAGGCCGAGGGTGCTCAGCGGCACCCGGACGGCGGCCGCCCCGAAGCAGAGCAGCGGCACGGCGGTGATCAGGCCGCTGAGCATCAGCAGGCCGGAGTGCGCCCAGCCCTCGGTGCCGAAGGTGCCCCGGCCGGTGACGCCCAGCCAGACCAGCAGGCCGACCGCGAACGGGAACATGGCGGCGGTCTCCAGCGCGAGGCTCTCGGTGCCGCCGAGCGCGACCTTCTTCTTGAGCAGGCCGTAGGTGCCGAAGGAGAGGGCCAGCACCAGGGCGATCCAGGGCAGCCGCCCGTACCCGACGGTGAGCACCGCGACCGCCAGCACGCCGATCCCGACCGCCGCCCACTGGGCCCGGCGCAGCCGTTCGCCCAGCAGCAGGACCCCGAAGGCGATGGTCACCAGGGGGTTGATGAAGTAGCCGAGGCTGGTCTCCACCACGTGCCCCGAGTTCACTCCCCAGATGTAGACGCCCCAGTTGACCGAGACCACCATGGCGCCGAGTACGGAGAGCGCCAGCCGGCGGGGCTGGGCGAGCAGCGGGCGTATCCACGCCCACTTGCGCATCACGGCCAGCATCAGGGCGACGGCCACCAGGGACCAGGCCATCCGGTTGGCCAGGATGTCGACCGCGCCGCTGGGCTCCAGCAGCGGCCAGTAGAGCGGGAAGAGACCCCAGATCCCGTAGGCGGCGAATCCGTACCCGAGCCCGGCACCGCTGCCGGCCTGCTGCTGCTGTGCCATCGACCGGCCTGCCCTCCGCGCGCGCTGTCCTCCGGACGAAGGTAGCGGGCGGGAGGGCAGGGTGTCATCCCTGAATCGGCGTTTTGGTCATGACACGCGTTTCGGACAGCTCATAGCGCGGCGGCCACCGTCGCGGCCAGCGGGGTGGTGGGGCGGCCGATCAGCTTCGACAGCACACCGCGGTCGCGGGCCAGCTCGCCCCGGGCGATGGCCGCGTCCACGTCCACCAGGATCCCGGCGAAGCCCTCCGGCAGGCCGGCGCCGACCAGGATCTCGTGGTGCTTCTCGGCCGGGACGTCCGCGTAGGAGACCGGCTTGCCGGTGTGCGCGGCCAGCGCGGCGGCGTACTCGGAGAAGCTCCAGGCCTCGTCCCCGCTGAGCTCGTAGACCGCGTTCTCGTGGCCCTCGCCGGTGAGCACCGCGACGGCCGCGTCCGCGTAGTCCTGCCGGGAGGCGGTGGCGATCCGGGCGTCGCCGTTACTGCCGACCACCGCGCCGTGCTCGACCGCGACGGCCGCGTTGGCGGTGTAGTTCTCGGTGTACCAGCCGTTGCGCAGCAGCACGTACGGCAGGCCGGAGGCGCGGATCACGGCCTCGGTCGCCTGGTGCTCCTCGGCCAGCCGGAAGGTGGCCTCGTCGCCGCCGAGGATCGAGGTGTAGGCCAGCAGCGCCACCCCGGCGGCCTTCGCGGCCTCGACCACGGCGGTGTGCTGCGGCACCCGGGCGCCGACCTCGCTGCCGGAGATCAGCAGCACCTTGTCACCCGCGCCGAAGGCGGCTGCCAGGGTCTCGGGCCGGTTGTAGTCGACCTCGCGGACGGTCACGCCCTGCGCGGCCCAGTCGGCGGCCTTGTCGGCGGAGCGGACGGCGACGGCGAGCTCGCCCGCCGGCACCTCGGCGAGCAGGCCCTCCACCACGAGGCGGCCGAGCTGTCCGGTGGCTCCGGTGACGACGATCATGAGGTACTCCCAGGTCGGTGAGGTCTTGCGCTTTCCACACTCACCGTATGTACTGCACTTACCAATCGGAAGTACGCACTTTGAAGTAGGGTACTGACATGAAGGTAAGTGTCGACGCACTGCTCCACGCCCCGGACGTCAACGACCGGATGTGCCCCTCGCGCGGCGTGCTGGAGCACGTCACCAGCCGCTGGGGCGTCCTGGTGCTGATCGCGCTGGCCGAGCGCGAGTACCGGTTCAGCGAGCTGCGCCGCCGGGTGGCCGGGGTCAGCGAGAAGATGCTCGCCCAGACCCTGCAGACCCTGGAGCGGGACGGCTTCGTCGAGCGCGAGGCGCACCCGGTCATCCCGCCCCGGGTGGACTACCGGCTGACCCCGCTCGGCCACGAGGCCGCCGAGATGGTCGGCGGCCTCGCGCACTGGGTCGAGCGGCAGACGCCCGGGGTGCTGGCGAACCGTCAGGCGTACGACGCGCGCTGACGGCCCGCCCCGGCGGTCAGACCACCGTCCAGGTGTCGCTCCCGGTGAGCAGCGCGCCCAGGTCGCCCCGGCCGCGCTGCTCCACCGCGCGCTCCAGCTGACCGCCCATCAGCTCGTCGTAGACGGGCCGCTCGACGCTGCGCAGCACCCCGATCGGGGTGTGGTGGAGCGTGTCGGCGTCGGCGATCCGGGAGAGCGCGAAGGCGTGCGCCGGGTTGGCGTGGTGGGCGTCGTGCACCAGCACCTCGCCCCGGTTGGCCTCCGTCACCTCGTCCACGTACAGCTCGCCGCCCGGGCCGCGGAAGACGCCCCGGCCGGCGAAGGTGACCGGCTGCCCGTGCTCCAGCCGGATCAGTGCCTCGTCCCGGGTGCCCGGGTCCTTGAGCACCTCGAAGGCGTTGTCGTTGAAGATGTTGCAGTTCTGGTAGATCTCCACCAGCGCGGTGCCCCGGTGCTCGGCGGCCACCCGGAGCACCGAGGTGAGGTGCTGGCGGTCCGAGTCGATGGTCCGGGCGACGAAGGTGGCCTCCGCGCCGATCGCCAGCGAGAGCGGGTTGAAGGGGTGGTCCAGCGAGCCCATCGGGGTGGACTTGGTGATCTTCCCGACCTCGCTGGTGGGCGAGTACTGACCCTTGGTCAGGCCGTAGATCCGGTTGTTGAAGAGCAGGATCTTCAGGTTGACGTTGCGCCGCAGCGCGTGGATCAGGTGGTTGCCGCCGATCGACAGCGCGTCCCCGTCACCCGTCACCACCCAGACGCTCAGGTCCGGCCGGGAGGCCGACAGGCCGGTGGCGATGGCCGGGGCGCGCCCGTGGATCGAGTGCATCCCGTAGGTGTTCATGTAGTACGGGAAGCGCGAGGAGCAGCCGATCCCGGAGACGAACACGGTGTTCTCCCGGCGGATGCCGAGCTCCGGCATGAAGGCCTGCACGGCGGCCAGGATGGCGTAGTCCCCGCAGCCGGGGCACCAGCGCACCTCCTGGTCGGTCTTGAACTCCTTGGCGCTCTGCGGCCCGTCGGCCTTGGGCACCAGTCGAAGGCTCTCCATCACTTCTCCTCCAGGGTGCCGAGGGCGGCGGTCAGCACGTCGGCCAACTGGGCCGCCTTGAACGGGAGTCCGCGCACCTGGTTGTAGGACTGGGCGTCCACCAGGTACTTGGCGCGCAGCAGCAGGGCCAGCTGCCCGAGGTTCATCTCCGGCACGATCACCCGGTCGTAGCCCTTGAGGATCGCCCCGAGATTGGCCGGGAAGGGGTTCAGGTGGCGCAGGTGCACCTGGGCCACCTGCCCGCCGTCGGCCCGCACCCGGCGGACGGCGGCGGTGATCGGCCCGTAGGTCGAGCCCCAGCCGAGCACCAGCACCCGGGCCTCGCCCGAGGGGTCGTCCACCACCAGGTCGGGCACCGCGATCCCGTCGACCTTGGCCTGCCGGGTGCGGACCATGAAGTCGTGGTTGGCCGGGTCGTAGGAGATGTTCCCGGTGCCGTCCTGCTTCTCGATGCCGCCGATCCGGTGCTCCAGGCCCGCCGTCCCCGGCACCGCCCACGGGCGGGCCAGCGTCTGCGGATCGCGCTGGTAGGGCCAGAAGGCGCCGTCCTCGCGGTTCGGCCCGGTGGCGAAGTCCGGTGTGATCTCCGGGAGTTCGTCCACCGCCGGGATCCGCCACGGCTCCGAGCCGTTGGCCAGGTAGCCGTCGCTCAGCAGGAACACCGGGGTCCGGTGGGTGACCGCGATCCGGGCCGCCTCCAGTGCCGCGTCGAAGCAGTCGGCCGGCGTGGCCGGGGCCACGATCGGCACCGGCGCCTCGCCGTTGCGGCCGAACATCGCCTGCAGCAGGTCCGCCTGCTCGGTCTTGGTCGGCAGCCCGGTGGACGGCCCGCCGCGCTGGATGTCCACCACCAGCAACGGGAGTTCGAGCGAGACGGCCAGCCCGATGGTCTCCGACTTCAGCGCCACGCCCGGCCCCGAGGTGGTGGTCACCCCCAGCGCCCCACCGAAGGCCGCGCCCAGCGCGGCCCCGATCCCGGCGATCTCGTCCTCCGCCTGGAAGGTCCGCACGTCGAAGTTCTTGTGCCGGGACAGCTCGTGCAGGATGTCCGAGGCCGGGGTGATCGGGTACGAGCCCAGGAACAGCGGCAGGCCCGAGCGCTCCCCCGCCGCGATCAGGCCGTAGGACAGCGCGAGATTCCCGGAGATGTTCCGGTAGGTGCCCTCGGGCAGCCGGGCCGGGGAGACCTCGTAGGAGACCGCGAAGTCCTCGGTGGTCTCGCCGAAGTTCCAACCCGCCCTGAAGGCGAGGATGTTGGCCTCGGCGATGTCGGGCTTCTTGGCGAACTTCTGCCGCAGGAACGACTCGGTGCCGTGGGTCGGCCGGTGGTACATCCAGGACAGCAGCCCGAGCGCGAACATGTTCTTCGCCCGCTCGGCGTCCTTGCGGGCCAGCCCCGAGTCCTTCAGCGCCTCCAGGGTCAGCGTGGTGAGCGGCACCCGGTGCAGGTGGTACGCCTCCAGCGAGCCGTCCGTCAGCGGGTCCGCCGCGTAGCCGACCTTGGCCAGCGCCCGCTTGGTGAACTCGTCGGTGTTGGCGATGATCTCGGCACCGCGCGGCAGGTCCGCGAGGTTGGCCTTCAGGGCGGCGGGGTTCATCGCCACCAGCACGTTGGGCGCGTCGCCCGGGGTCAGGATGTCGTGGTCCGCGAAGTGCAGTTGGAAGGACGACACGCCGGGCAGGGTGCCGGCGGGAGCCCGGATCTCGGCCGGGAAGTTCGGCAGGGTGGAGAGGTCGTTGCCGAACGAGGCCGTCTCCGAGGTGAAGCGGTCTCCGGTGAGCTGCATGCCGTCGCCGGAGTCGCCGGCGAAGCGGATGATCACCCGGTCCAGACGCCGGACCGGCTTCGCCGGCCGCTGCCGGGCGCCCGGCGGCGAGGCCGGGCCCGACCGGCCGTCGTCGTCCGAGCCGTCCACTGCCTCTGCCTGATCGACCTGACTGGTCACTGCCGCGGACCTCCTCGTGGGCGCCAGCCGCGGGCGTGAGCCGTGTGCCCCGTCCGCCTGGTGCACCGTTCCGAATCCTAGGCGGCCGAACCTCCCCCGGACCGGAACTCGGCCCAACCACCCACGAGAACGTCTACCCGACCCCGATCCATACCCACTGGAGCGCCGCCCCGGGCCGCGAGGCAGGTGGTCACCCTGGGGGCGCGAGGAACTGCGCGAGACGGAAGAAGCAGACCCGTGTGCCGGGTACGGAGAGCCACTTGCACGTGAGTGTCCGTACCCGGCACACGGGT